>DASSHJ010000199.1:0-11387 GCA_035692965.1 Nitrosospira sp.
CGCATGCATAGCCGATTCCTCGGGTCTTGAAAGAGCCGGATGGTTGCGCGGACTCCATTTTCAGCCAAATGGATTGCCCCACTTTATGACTAATCGAAGGAGATTCAATTAATGGCGTTTCAATATGTAGCGGCATTCAAAGAGAGATGGTTGAAAGGTGATATGACTTGAAGCTGACGGCGTACAGGATGCTTGTTTCTCCCAAAATGGGAAAGTATGCTCATGAACTTTTTCCAATTCTACTATGGATGCAGCAACTGCAATACCCCACGGCGTCCCAATCAGGGGAGTAAGTCCTTAAACTGCTGCAAATAGATGAGGTGAGGTAGCCGCCGCTTTGGTTCGGTAAGATGACGTTTATCGAGACGTTGATCATTACTGAAAGGGAAAGCGGTTAGTATGGGACGGGAATTATTGCCAGGGTTATTGAGTGGTGAGGAAGGGCTTTCGAAGCTGGTGGAAGCGGTGCTCAGTCAGGTATTGGAGGCCCAGTGAGTTGTTTCTCTGAATGGTAAGATTTCCCCTTCCAGAGAAAAG
Source organism: Nitrosospira sp. (assembly GCA_035692965.1). Lineage (GTDB taxonomy): Bacteria > Pseudomonadota > Gammaproteobacteria > Burkholderiales > Nitrosomonadaceae > Nitrosospira. The sequence continues at coordinate 538 of DASSHJ010000199.1, forward strand.
CGATCAGCCGAGATGCATAAACGGGAGCCGAACTGATTCACGTATAGCGGAGGCGCCGCCAGGAAGGACGTGTTTTACCTGCCCGAAACGCCGTTCAATTGGCGAGAGAAGATGTGCCTTGGCATCTATCGGAGGAATGGGCTAATGCTCGAAACTGAAAAGCTCGATAAGCTGTCCTGTCTGTTGAAAGAGATGACTCGTCCCGGAATTAGCCAACCAAAGGCCGCACCGCTCCTAATCATGGAGCGCCAGATAGCGCACTCAATGATCGGGTTCTTACTCCTCCTCGGATTCGCGTATTTTTCGCAGTCTGAAGGACAGCGGCTCTTTGGCATTACGCCTTTGGAACTGCATGATGCTCTGCTTATTGTCCAGTGGCCCTTAATAGCTTGCTTCGTCTTCTTTCTGGTGATGCTTACCCGCCGCGCCCTTTACATCAGACGGCACCGCAAAGAGCTTGTTCCCTTTCCCTTTTTGTATCCCCCGCAGAAAAGTGCTTTGCATCGCGACGCCGAATTCATTACACAGTTATTGAGGTTCGACAAAGCAACACTAGCTTATGGCCTACTTCAATACAGTCATCGCTGGTCGTCCCCGGAGGGCCGGGCCGCAGTATTCGTTGGTGACTTGCGGAAGCTTGGGCTAGTCCCAACAGTGGTCGCCCTATTCATATCTGTAGCAATGTTGTTCAAGGGGGATAGCAGTCCTTTCCTTTTATTCCTTCAGGACCTTGTGGTAATCGTCATAATCTACTACGTGGCGGCATTCCTTGGCTTTCTTTCCCGTGAAAGGCCCCAGCAAGTCATTCAATTGTTGGAGTACGCCATTCAGCACGCGGATCAATGCAACGCTACCCCACACGATGCCATCGCAAGTGCACCTTCTGATTAGGGTGTCCCGTGAAGGGGCCTCTTTTGCAACACTAAAACGAGCACTGTGAATTAGACTGGTGTGTCACCTACATAGCTCTTGGCGCATCACCCGCCCGAACGGCCCTTGAATCCCCAGTAGGACTTACCACGACGCACTGTTCCTGCTTGCAGAGTGTGTGTTGTCGCACGGTAACGTTTCCCACTACGCGGTAGGCTCTCTAGTACAGCAATATCGCTGTGCCGAAAAAAGGAACTATCATGAAATACTATTCCCCGTTGAAAAGCAAAGGGATGCTGCCGGTTCTCGGCGCGGTCTTGTTGACCATGGCGGGAGTCGCCCACGCGCAGATTCCAACGCCGGGCCAAGGCGACGCGATGCAAAGGCCGGCGGACTCGATGCAGCCCCCGGTTATTCCCGGCAAACCATTCGAGAAAGGGACGACGAGAGGCGAAGAAGCACAGGCACAGAACCGGTTCAATAAAAACGAAGAAGAAGCCATGCGCCACAAGCTGGATACGAATAAAGGTTATGGCAGCAGGCAGGACGGCGGTTCTGGCTCAAGCTCCGGCGGCTATTGATCTGCGAGGCCTTCGGCGGCGTTTCCAGTTTGGGTTCGACAGATCGTGTGACCGGGGGCGCCGTTCTTTTTCGAGATGGCATGTCGTCAGGGGGAAGTTTTTGGCCTGACCTGCATGCCTGCTTTTACATCCTGGTCAGATGAAAGCAGTATCCGGTCGCCCTCCTTCAAGCCACTGATTACTTCGGTAAACGCCCAGTTGGCAAGACCCGTTTCCACCGTACGTTCCTCGAGCCTGCTCTCCTGATTCACGACCAAGACCTTGTCATTCTGCCTGATCGCCTGCGTGGGCACGCGCAATACGTTTTCCCGCCGCTGAATGACGACCTCGACGTCTGCGCTGTATCCAACCAGCAACGCGTTCTTCGGTATTTCCTCAAAGTTGATTTCCACGTCCACTGTTCTTGCCTGTTTCTCCACCTCGGTAACATAAGGCGCGATGCGACGGACTTTTCCCGGAAATGATTGTCCGGGGAGGGCATCCAGTGTAATGCGGGCCGACTGCCCTACCTTTAACTTTGGTGCATCGACCTCATCCATCGGCGCCGTCACATAGAGACACGTATCGTCGATCAAGTCCACCGCCGGTGGCGTTGGGATTCCCGGTGGCGATGGGGTGGTATATTCGCCAAGTTCGCCGGTAATCAGCGCGACGATGCCCGCGAAAGGCGCGACGAGTACTGTGCGCTCCAATCCAGCCTGGGTGACCTTCACTTCCGCTTGCGCGCGTTTCACATCCGAAGCGGTCGCGTCGCAACTGGCTTGACGGGCACGGGCTTCTGCGTCGGCATTCTCACTCGCTTGAGGACTGAGAAAACCCTTTGCGGCAAGATGGTGGGTGCGTTCAGCTTGCCGCCGCGCATTATCTGCCACGATACAAGCCTCCCGGCGCCGCTCCTTCGCGGTCGCCAGGTGTCGCTGGGCCAAGTCGCGCTGTGCCGCAATGTCTGAATTCCACAATTCCAGCAACGGTTGCCCCTTTCCCACCCGGTCGCCTTCCTTTACCCACAGCTTGACAATCTGCCCCCCGGCCGCAGGCGCGAGCTTGGCCCGGCGGCAGGCTTTGATCGTCCCGGCACGCGTATTGACAGCAGTCGCCTCCACCACGCCCCGGCTGATCGTCCCCAGCTCAACCTCCACCGGCTTTGGTCGCGTGGCGAACCAGACGGCGAAACCGAGCACCGCAAGTATCAGCACAGCAACCGTCAGGCGGATCAATATTTTTGTTTTTATCATGACATACGTAACACGGAACAAGACGGATGCGCTGCCCTCGCCGAAGCTCCTTTAGCCAGCCAGCGGCAATTCCTTTTGCCGGGGCGTGTCTGCCTGGCAGGAATTCCCTCGTGATAAAGTGCTGGCGCGCACGCCCAGCAATCGCAGCTTCCGTTCAAAGGATACGCGCCGAAGGCATTCTTCAGTTGCCCGGCGGATGGCGCCTGGATCAGCGGTGGGAGAGGATAATGTAATATTCCGCGTTATAGTATGGAAGTCGTCATACCGCAGCTTGATCCCGATAGCGCGGCTGACATACCCTTTGCGCCGCAGATCGCCTGCCAGTTCCCTGCACAGCGCCGTGAGAATTTCCGAAAGCACGTGCCTGTCCGCGCGTGAGTGAAGATCGCGCTCGAAAGTAGTCTCCCGGCTGAGCGACTTGGGTTCGGAGTCTGTGATGACGGGCCGGTCATCGATACCATTAGCAGCCTCATGCAGCCAATTCCCGTAGCTCCTGCCAAATTGCGCCTGCAGGAAGGATCTGTCCGCGTTTGCAAGGTCCGCGATGGTAACGATGCCGAGCGCTGAAAGTTTTCCGTTTGCTTTAGGACCGACACCGCTGATCTTTTTGACCGGCAGGGGCCAGATCTTTTCCGGCATATCGTCCGGGCCGAGAATGACAAGTCCGTCGGGCTTATCAAGGTCGGAACAGATTTTTGCGAGCAGCTTGTTCGTTGCAACGCCAATCGAACAGGAGAGCGCGGTGCTTTCCCGTACGGCCTGCTTGAGCCGCCGGGCAAGGGTGGCGGCGTCCTCGCCGAGTTCGCTTAGATCAATGTAAATCTCGTCAATTCCATGATCCTCGATACGAGGCGCGATAGCGGCGACCGCTGCCTTGAACAGCCGCGAATAGTGGCGATAGGCATCGAAGTCGGCGGGAAGAAGAATGGCATCCGGAGCGAGTTGGGCCGCCTTCATGAGCCCCATTCCGGAGAAAATGCCGAAAACGCGTGCTTCATAGGTTGCCGTCGTTACGACACCCCGGCCCGCATAGCTTTTAAGGCGCAAGAACCGGCTGCCGCTGCCTTCAAGAGCTTCTGGATCCGCGTCTCCGCGCCCCCCGACGACGACGGGCAGCCCCCGCAACTCCGGGTAGCGGAGCAACTCGACGGATGCATAAAATGCATCCATATCCAGATGAGCGATTCGACGAGACACTACACGTACTTTGATCATCCCCGCAATCGACTGCACCCTCCCAAGGCCACGATGATCGCAAGAGGTGCTGGTGGAAAGGGTCTCTCGTAGCCTGGCTTTCGGCCCTCGCCCGAGGCCCTCTCAAGGTGGCGAGGGAAGCCAGGGCACATCAAACCTTCCGCAACGTCATGAGCGGAGGTGTTGAAAGTGCGGAGTGAGTTCCTATCAAGCCTGCCGCGGTAACCCCCGTCATACCGGCCACAACTCCTATGAGCCACAGCCAGGGATCGAATGTGTAGGTCAGATTCAGCGCGTATTCGCCTAAGGCATAGCCCAGCGCACTGGCGCCTGCCGCGGCAAAAAGCCCGGCCAGCCCACCGAGTATCGCGAATTCGGCTGCCCATGCGCGCGCCAACTGCCGCCGCTTCGCGCCCAGCGCGCGAAATATCGCAGCCTCGCGGATACGCTCATCCTGGGTGGAGACAATCGCTGCGTAGAGCACAGCGAGCCCAGCCAGCAGCGTAAACAGGAAGACAAATTCAACCGCCTTGGTTACTTGTTCGATCATCTTCTGTACTTGCGCCAGGATCGACGCGACATCGATTATGAGCAAATTCGGGAAGGCCTTGATCAGTTGATTCGTCAGCTCGGTCTGATGAGGCGGAAGGTAAAAACTCGTAATGTAGCTCGCCGGGTAGTCTTCCAGAACGCCGGGGGGCGTAACGACAAAAAAATTGACCTTGAACGAGTCCCAGTTCACTTTCCTCAAACTGGTGACCTTGGCCGTAAACGTGCTGCCCGCTATATCGTAGGTAAGCGTATCACCGACATTGATGCCAATCGTTTTCGCGATATCTTCCTCGACAGATAGAACAGGTTTGCCTCGATCGGTGTCTTTCCACCAGCGGCCCTTGACGATCTGATTGTCGTTTTGCATGCGTTCCGCCCATGACAGGTTGAACTCGCGTTCCACCAGCCGCCTGGCACGAATGTCGGAAAAATCGCCCGATGATATGGGAGTATCGTTAATTGCCGTGAGCCGTCCGCGAATCATCGGGAAAATGGGTGGATGCGCCATATGCCGTTGGGCAAAGAATGCCTCGAGTGGCTCAAGCTGGTCTTTCTGAATGTTGACCAGGAAATGATTGGGAGCGTCCGGAGGCAGGCTGGTACGCCAGTTTTGCAGCAGGTCATCCCGAATCAGGGTCAGCGCCAGCAGCGCCATTATGCCAAGGCCTAGCGCCACTGCCTGCACCACGCTTGAAGTCGCCCGCCTGCGGATGTTTGCCAATCCATAGCGCCATGCCCCGCCCGTTTGCCCACGAAGGTGGGCGAGTCCTTTGACGAGCAGGTATCCAACCGAGCCGAACACTGCAATGGCCGCGATGAACCCTCCTATGACGGAAACGCCCAAGCGCACATTCCCGGCTTTCCATAGAAACAGCGCCGACAGAGCCGCCATACCGAGTACATACCCAGCCATGCTATAGGTATTGGGCATGCCAATATCGCGTCGCAGTACCCGCAGCGCGGGGACGCTGCGCAAGTTCAGCAGCGGCGGCAAGGAAAAGCCGAGCAACAAGACGATTCCCGTCAGGATGCCATGCACGGCTGGCCAGATGGTAGGCGACGGCAATTCGGCTTCTACCATTTCCGATAGCCAGAACGCCAGCGCCTGCTGAGCGATGAAACCGAGCAGACAGCCGATAATGCTGGCGATCACCCCGAGGGTAATGAAATGGTAGAGATACAGCCTGAATATTGAAGGCTGGCTCGCGCCGAGACAACGCATGACCGCGCAGCCATCGAGATGTCTCTGGGTAAAGCGGCGCACGGCGAGCGCTGCTGCAGCCGCCGCCAGTACGACGCTGGCAAGAGCGGCCATGCTCAGAAATTTTTCCGCGCGCTCCAGTGCTGCACGGATTTCAGGCCGGGCATCGCGGATACCTTCGATACGTTCCCCAAGCGTCAGCTGCGACTGAGCCCATGTGCGGAAATGCTCCACCTTCCCGGATTCACCTGAAACGAGCAGACGATAGCTGATGCGGCTGCCTTCCTGCACGAGGCCTGTTGCCGGCAAATCCGCGGCATTGATCATCAGGCGGGGGCGAAGGTTTATGAAGCCAATCGAGAAATCCGGCTCCTGCGCGATCAGTGCGGTGACAGTAAGCCGAGTCGCCCCCAGTTCTATCTTGTCGCCCCGCTTGAGATCGAGGCGAACCATGAGCTTTTCGTCCACCCAGGCCGTGCGGGGAGACGGGATGAAGTCAGCGGTGCGGGCAGTTTCGGGAGATGCTTTGCTGAAGTCCTCGGTGATACGCAAATCGCCCCGCAGCGGATAACCGGCGGTAACAGCTTTTATTTCCGTGAGAAGGCTGTTATCCCCCTTGGCCGCCATGCTGGGAAACTTGAGCGCGGTAGAAGTCGCCAGCCCTAGCCGTTTTGCCTCCTCCGCGTATTTCCCGGCCAGTGGATGATCTGAAAAAACGATCAGATCAGCGCCGAGTAACTGATTGCCCTGCCGGGAAAGCGCCAGCTGAACGCGGTCGGCAAAAAAGCCGACGGTAGTCATTCCGCCAACGGCGATGATCAGGGCAAGCGCCAGGACGCGCAGTTCACCCGCGCGCCAGTCGCGGCGAAGCATTCGAAAAGAGAGCTTGACAAGGTTCATAAACGTTAGGGCAAATACCCTTGCCATGCTTCCAACTGAAGCGTGGCAGAGTCATTCAGGATGGAAATCCATGCAAGCAGGGTTTTGTTCAGCTATCGGAATCGCATCGCCCGCCTGGATTTATTGGTGCAAGCGCCACAGTGTATGGAGCAAGCGCTACTCGGCCGGTGAGAATGGAGCGAATACGACCGTGTCGGGGTAATGCCTTTTACCCCATTCAATAATAGCTTCCAGCACCGGCTTCAGGTCCCTGCCCTTCTCCGTCAGTATGTATTCGTAGCGTACCGGGGTCTGCTGGTAGGGCCGCCGCTCGACCAGGCCGGCCACTTCCAGTCTCCTCAAGCGGTCGGCCAGTATGTTCGAGGCGATACTTTCCGGCGAGGATATGAGGTCCTGGTAGCGCCGCTTGCCCAGCATCAGGTCACGGATAATTACCAGTGACCATTTGTCCCCAAAAATATCCAGCCCGTTGGTTATAGGGCAGGGCGACCGCTCAAATGCTGTTTTGTGATCTGATCGTTTTTCCGGCATATCGCGCGCGCTGGTTATGCTGGTCATGTTTTACTCGAATAACTGCCCATCGGATAATGTAATCGACTCACTTGCAAATTGCAATATATCAGGCTAAGCTCACGTTGCTTTCGAACTGCAAGCCAAGAGCGCGAAAGTTATGAACGCGAATTCCGCAGCGAGTTCCAGCCAGCGAACGGCTTGCTGCAGATTGCGGCGGATTGCTTGTCCCGATGCAGATTATGAGCGGCAGTTTCTGACCTCATTCAAATTGGCTGTCATATTCATATTTCAAATCCATTCCCGCCGGGAAATTCATATTTCATATGTTGACACTTTACCAGTTCGAGCGCACTTGGGGTATTCCCAACCTGAGCCACTTCTGTTGCAAGACGGAGACCTATCTGCGCATGGCAGGCATCGAGTATGCCATTAAAACCACCCTCCCGTTGGCGGCTCCCAAGGGAAAACTGCCCTACATCGAGGACGGCGACCTGAAATTGGCGGACTCGCGCTTCATCATTGAACACCTCAAGACCAGGTATCGAGACCTGGATGTAGAGTTGACTCCGGCAGAGGCCGCGTTGTCGCTTGGCATGCAGCGATTGATCGAGGAGCATCTCTTTTGGGCGACCATGTATTCGAGGTGGCATTACACGGATTCCAACTGGCAAGTCAACAAAAAAGCCATATTCAGTGTCCTGCCTCCCGTTATCAATAACTTGGCGGCTTTGTTCTACCGCTACAGGATTAAGCAGCAGATTTATGGTCATGGAATGGGGCGTCATAAACCGGAAGAAGTTTTTGAACTCGGGATGAAAGACCTTGACGCGCTATCGGCGTGCCTTGGGGATAAGCACTATTTCCTGGGTGAGCACCCGACCACGCTCGATGCCAGTGCCTTCGGATTCCTGATCAATACGATCGGTTGCCCCATCGAATCCCCCCTGAAAGACTATGGTCTGGCCAAGCGCAATCTGCGAAACTATGTTGACAGGGTCAAGGCAAAGTATTACCCGGATCTAGCTTGATGAGCACTGCCGGGGCCATGCTCGAAAAAGACAACGCGCATGATGGAAAATGGCAGAGGAACAACCAGTATGGGACTTTGGCGCAAATTATCGCCTCGTACGCGACTTTTGGCGGTAGCGGGGCTCGTCGGACTCATCGTGGTGGGGGGCACGCAATTTCATGTGAGTTCACAGGGAGACCGGTCTTCCACCTATCCCAAAGGATATCGCGGCGGAACCTGCACGATTGAAACTGAAGGGTTGATGGTCGGCTACTCGGCCTACTTCATCCCCAGTGATTATGAAATACCCGATGATCCAACCAGCGCCAAGGCGGTTCCCGTCTTGTGCGGCATGGTGCCCAGCCCGGGAACGTTGAATGTAACGCTTGACCTGCTCCATCCCGAGTCCGCGCGCAATGCCCTTCTCGGACTCCGGCTGGTCAAACTGATCGAATCAGGGGGCGAGCAGGAGCTGCTTTCAGTGCCCCCTCAAGCCTACCGATCCGGTACGCTGACCCAGGCGTTCAAATTTGACGCAACCGGGCAATACATGCTCTATCTGGACGGAAAACAATCGGATGCGGCTGGCTTCAATGTCCAGATACCGATCAAGGTCGGCACCGACTGGAGAGATTATGCAGCCAAGTACTGGATACAGGCTCTAATATTCGTTTTCGTTGCCTTGGTTTTAGGCAATTGGAAGAGGATATTCGGGTAATTACTCAAAAGTAGGTTGGGTGGATATCCTCAAAGCGGCTTTTCGGGATGCCTTGGTGCCTATTCGACATTCTGGCTTAAATACTTGCGCCACCCTCCAGACCGGCTGATGTCTTCCGCCTCCGTTACGGCATAGCGTTCGCAGACAAAACCCTGTACTGTTTCGCCGTTTGCGAGGGTAATTGTACTGATGCCGAGTGGGGCTGGAATCTCTGCAACAAAGCTCCCGAATTCCCCTAGAGGCAATTCCCAGACTTCCACTTCAATCGCGTATCCCTGCTCATCCTTTTCCACACGCACCAACCCTGGACGGTGAGGAGGTCCCCCTGGAAGCGCAAAAAGCTTGTAATCTGTCGAGGTCATGGTCGCAGTAATTAATTGCCCATCCCGGTTGGTCAATCGGTCATTCAGGGGAAGACCGGTCAAATGAGCGCCGCAGACTGCAACTCTCACCCGGCCTATGCTATCCGAGGAATCGGAAAGCGGCGCGACAGGTTGGGATGCCGGGATGACGAATGGCTCGCGCAACGTTGGCATTCCCAAACGTTCTGGCAAACTTGCTTCTTCCAATGGAATACCCGTAGCACCGAGGGGTAGTGCATATGCGTTTTGCAAGTGCCCGGCAAGGTCCAGCAGAGCTACATCATGATCAGCTGGTGCAATCAGTGTTACCCCGGCAGGCAACCCGTCATTCTGAAATCCGGCAGGGATTGCTACGGCAGCATAGTTCAGGAGGTTGACGAAATTGGTATAGTAGCCAAGGTTCGAGTTAAGTCCGATGGGGTCGCGAAGCATCTCATTTATCGTGTAGATCGTGCCCGTCGTCGGTGTAAGAAGGCATTCCACGTCGATCCATATCTGGTCGGCCTGACGTTTAAGCTGGCGCAGCCGGTAAAGCCCTTTAAAGGTGTCCGCTGCCGAAAAGCGTTTCGCGTCAGCAATAATTCCGCGCACCGGCTCGATCACCTGATCGCTATGCAGATCGAAAAACGGCTGGATGGACACATAACGCTCCGCCACCCAAGGCCCGCCATAGAGCAAGTGCGCGGCTTCAAGAAAAGGATCGAGATCAACCTCGATTGCCTCTCCGCCTAAATCTTCCAGCCGCGCCACCGCCTCATTAAACAACCGTTCGGATTCACTATTGCCAAAAAAGCGCAATTGCGCCTTTCGAGGGATGCCAAAGCAAAACCGGTTAAAATCGAACCGATAACCTTTGATCCTCGGCGCGCGCGAATAGATGTCCTCCGCGTCATATGCGGCGGCTACCTCGATGACCCTCCCGGCATCGCAGGCCGTAAAAGCGAAAACCGAAACACAATCGAGAGAACGACAGGCTGGCACGACGCCGTTCGTGGAAATCCAGCCCCGCGTCGGCTTATAGCCAATCAAATTGTTGAACGCCGCAGGCACCCTGCCGGACCCCGCAGTGTCAGTTCCCAGACTGAAACTCACCAAGCCCTTGGCAAGCGCAACGGCGGAGCCCGAGCTCGATCCGCCTGAAATATACTCCGGCTCGAATGCGTTGCGGCAGGCTCCATAAGGCGAGCGCGTGCCATTGAGACCGGTTGCAAACTGGTCGAGGTTGGTTTTTCCGACAGGAATGGCGCCTGCATCAATCAATCTTTGCACCACGGTCGCGTTGCGCTGGGGGGTATAGGAAAACGCGGGGCATGCCGCGGTAGTCGGCACACCTGCCAGATCGATGTTGTCCTTGATGGCAAACGGGACACCATACAACGGTAGCGCCGAAATTTCCTCGACCCGTGGTTCCAGCTGCTGGGCAAAGGCCATCATCGCCTCAAGCGGCAGCTTGTGTATCCAGATATGATCGGGATCATCTGCGATCATGGCATGCACCGACTCCACGACCTTGCGGGGAGTCAACTCGCCATCGGCATAGCGCCGCAGCAACGATGGGATATCACCCAGCCTGTCGACCGCGGAACTTGTCACTGGGCCTCCTGAATCACACACAGCATCTGCCCGGCTGACACATGCGTGCCTTCCTTGCAAAAAAACTGGCCTACCATGCCGTCGACCGGCGCGCTCACCGGAAACTCCATTTTCATGGACTC
>DASSHJ010000200.1:0-2725 GCA_035692965.1 Nitrosospira sp.
GCCCCGGTTACCTATACTTCGATTGGAACTGAAGATTGCACAACCGTTTTGCAGTCTCAATCTCCGTATTCCAGCGCCTTAGAACATTCCAGGACAAACGACAATGGCAGAACTGACAGACGACCAGCTTGCGCAGTTGAAGACGAGATTGCAGGACCTGTATCGGACGCTGCGGGAAGGCGTACGCACGGAAATCGAAGACGCGGACGGCCAGCACTATGAGGATCTGGCAGGGGCGGTGCCTGATCCGGGCGACAGCTCCGTGGCGGATGTGATCGTGGATACTGGCGCCGCCCTGACAGACAAACAAGTTAATGAGCTACGCGAGGTGGAAGCTGCGTTAAAGCGTTTGGCGGACCTTGATTACGGCGACTGCGAAGAGTGCGGCGGGGAAATCGGCTTTGAGCGTTTGATGGCTTATCCGACGGCGACGCGATGCATACGTTGCCAGGAGGTGCATGAAAAGACGTACGCGCACGAGAACAAGCCCACGATGTAATGCTATCTGGCTGTCAGTCCCTCAATACGGTTAAATGTCGCTAGGTAATGTAAATAACCCGCGGTAGGAATAGTCCATAGGAATAAGCCACAGGGAGGGTCACAGGGAGTACAGGCAGGCCGGGCATCAACTTTTGTAGCCGCTGTAATCGTTGTGCTCACCTCTGGATGACCTGAGGAGTACCAATACCGCGCCGCTCCCGCCATGTTCGGGTCTTGCCGGGCAAAATGCCAGCACGTCGTTTCGCTGCTTGAGCCATCCGCCCACCCTGGCTTTAAGAACCGGCTCGTGGTTCCTGGAGCCCAAGCCCTTCCCGTGTATCACGCGAACGCAGCGAAAACCCCTGCTTACGCTGTTATCCAGAAACGCTTTCAGTTCACCCTGCGCCTGGTCCCGCGTATAACCGTGCAGATCAAGTTCTGCATCGACGCCCCAATGCTCGCGTCGCAGCCGCCGTAGCGTCTGCCGCGCCAAACCCGGACGCGAAAAGGATACCTCTTCGCCGGCCTCAATCCCGACGAGAAAATCACTGGAAGTAAAGTCGCTCGGCTGCTTCGATTCACTCTGCAAAACCGGGCGCGGTAAAGGCGGCGGGCGCGCTTTGGCGGATTTGCTCGCCTTATCTGGCGGGGGCAGCGGAGACACATCCCGGACAGAATTGCGAAACAGTGCGGCTTCGTCCTCCTCGATTTTGGTTGCAGCAGGAGATGCAGGCACGCCGCTGGCCTGAGATGGCGCTTCCACTTCCGTTGACGGTGTCCTTCCGCCGCGTTTCATCGCTTGAAATATAAAAGAATTGAGCTGCGATTGCGCGATTGTGATGCCAAGCCTGCGGATGTTCAGCTGGTTACCCGTAATGGGATGCCACCCTCTCCCCCACCCCCTCTCCCACTTGTGGGAGAGGGGAGTTCTTATGCCAGGAGATCCAGGTACTTTTCCGCGTCCAGCGCGGCCATGCACCCAGTTCCGGCGCTGGTCACCGCCTGGCGGTAGATGTGATCCTGCACATCGCCCGCGGCGAAAACACCGGGAACGCTCGTTGCGGTCGCATTCCCATGGTTGCCGCTGCGCGTCATGATATAACCGTTCTCCATTTTCAGTTGCCCCTCGAAAATGTCGGTATTCGGTTTGTGGCCAATCGCGATAAACACGCCTTGCAATTTGATCTCCTTGACAGAGTCATCCTGCACATTCCTGATGCGCATCCCGGTTACACCTGATTGATCCCCAAGCACTTCGTCGAGCACGTAGTGGAGCTCCAGGGAAATGTTGCCACTGGCGACCTTCTCCATCATTTTGTCGATCATGATCTTTTCGGAACGGAATTTATCGCGCCGATGTACAACCGTCACATTCCGCGCGATATGCGAGAGATACAGCGCTTCTTCCACCGCCGTGTTCCCGCCTCCTACCACCGCAACATCCTGTCCCTTGTAAAAAAATCCGTCGCACGTGGCGCAAGCGGACACGCCTTTGCCCATGAACGCTTCTTCCGATGGTAATCCGAGATAACGCGCCGAGGCGCCTGTGGCGATAATGAGCGCATCACATGTGTAGGTTCCCTGGTCGCCGATCAGGGTAAGGGGCTTTTCCAGCAGCTTGGCTGTATGGATGTGATCGAAAATGAGCTCGGTGTTGAAACGCTCGGCGTGTCTTTGGAACCGATCCATCAGCTCCGGCCCTTGAACGCCCATTGCATCCGCCGGCCAGTTGTCCACGTCGGTAGTCGTCATGAGTTGCCCGCCTTGCGCGAGGCCGGTAATGATGACAGGCTTGAGATTGGCCCGGGCGGCGTAGACCGCGGCAGTGTATCCGGCGGGGCCGGAGCCGAGAATAATAAGACGCGCGTGTTTGTTTGTTGTCATTGCTTGAAGTCAGGATGTGCTTGAAACAAAAAGCTGCTGGCTCAAATGGATCGAAAAACTGAAAAGTTCTACAACCGTTGCTCGACCCAACCCGTTACGCTTTCCAGCGCAGTGGGCAACTCATCAGGCAATGTACCGCCTGCCTGAGCCATGTCCGGCCGGCCGCCCCCTTTTCCGCCCACCTGCCGGGCAACGAAATTAACCAGTTCTCCAGCTTTCACCTTGGCCGTCAGATCAGAGCTGACACCCGCGATCAGTTTGACCGAGTTGCCTTCTACCGAGCTCAGCACCACGACGCACGGTTGGAGTTTGTTCTTGAGCTTGTCCAGTGTTTCGCGGAGCGTTTTCGAATCGGCATCCT
>DASSHJ010000201.1:0-8429 GCA_035692965.1 Nitrosospira sp.
ATTCCCGGTTGAGCCGGACAGCAGGAAAAAGAATCGGAATCGCAGAAGAGGCCATCAGATGCTCAATCCCGATACGCGAGCGTATTCCGATGCGGCGTTCCCTTTTCCAGGGTTCTATGCTTTCCCCCCCCTGGAAAAAGGTAACGGACTGCCCGGAGGTATAGCCCCAGGCGGTAATGCCCAAGGCGTGCAGGGCGCCTTCCTTGATGTTTCTCTGAATGCCCTGGAGGGGGAGATTTTTTTCAAGTGTTTGGGCAAGGGGTGAATTGTCAAGCAGCGAAATGACCTTGCGCTTCACGAAACTCCCAAACACCAATGAAGTGAGCCAGCGCGCTGCGTTTCCATATACGCCGATCGGGTCGGAGCGATAGGCTTGGCTAACGTGAGCATTTTCCCAGACCGCCGATAACCGTCTCACGCCTCTGTGGAAACTTCTGGCCGAAAGGGCGAGACCGGCCGCGTTAAAGGCGCCCGCAGAGGTTCCGCAAATCACCGGAAAGGGATTTCGGGTTCTTGGCGGCAGCATCGTTGCAATGGCCTGTAACACGCCTACCTGGTACGCGGCGCGGGCCCCGCCTCCCGTAAGCACCAAGCCGACCCTAGGGGGAGGTGGAGAGAAAGGGCTCATCCATCAAGGGCCAAGTCGCTCCGCTTGCTGCCTACCATATACTCCGGCTTGACCCAGGCCTCGAATTGTTCCGGGGTCACATAACCCGATGTCACTGCGGCTTCCTTGAGCGTAGTGCCTTCTTGATGCCCTTTTTTGGCGATCGCAGCCGCCTTGTCATAACCAATATAGGGAGTGAGCGCCGTTACAAGCATCAAGGAGTTCCTCATCAGCGCATCGATGCGTTCTCTATTCGGCGTTATTCCAGACACACAATGATCGTTGAAGCTCCTCATGCCGTCAGCGAGAAGGCGTACGCTATGCAGGAAGTTATAGATGATAAGCGGTCTCATGACGTTGAGCTCGAAATTGCCCATTGCTCCGCCCATATTGATGGCCACATCATTGCCCATGACCTGGCAGCATAACATGATAAGCGCCTCTGACTGCGTCGGGTTGACTTTGCCCGGCATGATGGAGCTTCCCGGTTCATTTTCCGGGATTTTAAGTTCTCCAATCCCACAGCGAGGCCCGGATGCAAGCCACCGGATATCGTTTGCAATTTTTATCAGGGACGCAGCCAGGGTTTTCAGCGCGCCATGTGCATACACCATGGCGTCGCTCGCGGCAAGCGCTTCAAATTTGTTAGGAGCGGTAATGAACGGCAAGCCGGTCATACTTGCGAGTTCAGCCGCTATGCGCACGGCGAAATCCGGATGGGCGTTCAGCCCCGTGCCGACCGCGGTGCCGCCGAGCGCGAGCTCGCAGAGGTGCGGGAGTGTTGCCTGCACGTGCTCAAGGCTGTGATCCAATTGCGACACATACCCGGAGAATTCCTGCCCAAGCGTCACGGGCGTGGCGTCCTGCAAGTGCGTGCGGCCAATCTTGACGATGGAAGAAAATTCCCCGGCCTTGGTCGCAAGCGTTTGCCGAAGCGTCAGGATGGCAGGTTGCAATTCCTGGCAGATGGCGCGGACGGCCGCGACGTGCATGGCGGATGGAAATACGTCATTGGACGACTGTCCTTTGTTTACCTCGTCATTGGGATGAACCTTGCTGGTGATTCCCCTTCCTCCACCGAGGAGTTCCGAGGCGCGGTTTGCGATCACCTCGTTCATATTCATGTTGGTTTGGGTTCCCGACCCCGTCTGCCAGACGACAAGCGGAAACTCCCCATCGTGCTTGCCAGAAATCACTTCATCTGCTGCAGTAATGATGGCGGCGGCAACATCACTTCTGAGCAGTCCAAGGTCCTGGTTGACGCTCGCCGCCGCGCGCTTCACCATGGCGAGCGCACGAATTAGCTCCAGGGGCATGCGCTCGCCTGAAATTCTGAAATTTTGAACGGAGCGCTGGGTCTGCGCGCCCCACAGGGCGTTGGCAGGAACTTGTATGACGCCCATGGTGTCGCGTTCTTCGCGATAGTTCATGGACAAATGGAAGATAAACGGGGATCAGCGCCCGAACGGCTTATCGAGGCAAAGGGGGTTCTGCAAGCGAGATTCGTGGTACTGAGCAAAGAAGTCTTATGGAAACTGTTCGGGCTCGCCAATGTATTTATGGTATTTATAAGTATTTATGAACCCGAGTCTTCTGCCTAGCAAAAGTATGGTCACCAAGTGCTATGACTTGGCGCGTCTCTATGCGTTTTGGCTTTCACTCAACAGAAGGGAAAACAAAAAAATCGGAAGAAAGCAAAAAAGGTTGTTGCCGAGCACTTTTGATCAGTTTTCAAGCCTGAACGATTCCTCACCTGGCTGACCGGTTTCCTGATCGATCCAGTCTGAAATGCCAATTTCCTCTTCAGCCTCCTCAAGCGTCTCTCCAGGCTCATAATCGGATTCAGCGTTATATTCCATATCCTGAATGGCCTCGAGCAATGTGGGGAATGGCCCGAAAACCTTGTCGTTTTCCTTGTCGTGCCAGTAGAAGCCATCGGGGCGTTCGATGACGCTGGTATTTTCGTAATCACGAGATGCTTGGGGAATCGTACGAGCCATGGCTACCTCCATTACGAGTTACGGGTGAAGAATCTAATCTTAATCTCGTCAGTAAAAATTTGCCAGTACAAATTTGCCAGTACAAATGGATGATTCGAAGAAGCAATGGCTCGATACCAAAGGCAGGGTGCGCCGATGCCTGGAGCATGCTCAGGAATCAGGTCGATGGATGCACATCACTCTTTCTTTTTTTCTTGATCAACCTCCAAAGCCAGATGAAATAGCCCGAAAACGCGTAAACAAAGAAGAGGCTAAAAAGAACGACGGGAGGATGGCTTGGGATGAGTACAAAGAAAAACAGCGCGAGGAGTAGAACAGTGATGAAAGGCACGCTCTTGCGAAGATTGATCTCCTTCCCGCTGTAGTATGGCAGATTGCTGACCATTGTCAGTCCCGCAAATAGCGTGACCGACCAGGCAAGCCAGCGGATATCCTGTCCGGCTATGTCGAAATCATGCATTATCCAGATGAGCCCTGCCACCAGCGCAGCGGCTGCGGGGCTCGGAAGTCCCTGGAAAAAGCGCTTGTCCACCTTTTCGATATTGGTGTTGAAACGCGCAAGGCGAAGCGCGGCGCAAACACAATAGATAAAAGCGGCGATCCAGCCCAGTTTTCCCATGCCTTTCAAGGCCCACTCATAAATGACGAGTGCCGGGGCCGCCCCGAACGAAACCATATCGGACAGGCTATCGTATTCCGCTCCAAACTCGCTTTGCGTATGTGTCAGCCGGGCTACACGGCCATCCAGGCCATCGAGAACCATTGCAACAAAGATGGAAACCGACGAATGTTCAAAACGTCCATTCATCGCCTGCACAATGGCGTAAAAACCGGCGAACAGGGCGGCTGTGGTAAACAGATTGGGGAGCAGATAAATTCCCCGTCGGCGCAGCTTGGACTTGAGCACGAGCCGGGGATGAGGGTCATGCATCATTCATCGTTTCCATAATGGGTCTGATGCATGTCAAAAGGTCACCTATAGGGTGAGAGCAGAGGTACCTTGAACTGGAGGAAGGCTAGAACCCGAACCTTCCCGCCCGCGTCTTACTTCCTGTTCTTTAGTTCTTCGCCTGATCCACCAATTTATTCTTGCTGATCCATGGCATCATTTCCCTCAGTTTCGCACCGACTGTCTCGATTTCATGGGTTGCCGCAAGTCGGCGGCTTGATTTCAGCATGGGCGCCCCGGCCCGGTTTTCGAGAATAAACTCACGTGCGTATTCTCCGACCTGGATTTCATGGAGGATCTTGCGCATTTCCACCCGGGTGGCGTCGGTAATGATTCGCGGGCCGCGCGTAATGTCTCCATATTCCGCGTTGTTGGAAATCGAATAACGCATGTTTGCGATACCCCCCTCGTAGATCAGATCCACAATCAATTTCACTTCGTGCAGGCATTCAAAATAGGCCATCTCAGGTGCATACCCAGCCTCTACCAAGGTTTCAAAACCTGCCTGTATCAAGGCGGTAAGCCCGCCGCACAAGACTGCCTGCTCGCCGAAAAGATCGGTTTCGGTTTCTTCGCGGAAGTTGGTTTCGATAACTCCGCCGCGAGTCCCACCATTCGCTGCGGCATAGGAAAGTGCCAGCTCGCGCGCCCGTCCGGAAGGGTTCTGATGTACGGCGATCAGGGACGGGACCCCCCCGCCCTGCACATAAGTGGATCGCACCAGGTGACCCGGGCCCTTGGGAGCAACCATGATGACATCCAGATCGGCTCTCGGCGAGACCTGGCCATAATGAATGTTGAATCCGTGGGCGAATGCAAGGGTCGCCCCCTGCTTGAGGTTGGGCTCGATTTCCGAGGCGTATACGGACGCAATCTGCTCATCGGGCAATAGAACCATGACTACATCCGCCCCTTTTACCGCTTCGGCTACTTCCCTGATCGTAATACCGGCTTTTTCCGCCTTGCTCCAGGATGCTCCTCCTTTGCGCAAGCCGACGGTAACGTCGACCCCGGAATCCCTGAGATTATTCGCGTGGGCATGCCCCTGGGAGCCATAGCCTACAATAGTGACCTTCTTTGCCTTGATGAGTGATAAATCCGCATCCTTATCGTAATAGACGTTCATGGTTTCCTTTCTGCTTAAAATAAAAAACGGCCAGCCGGCCGGTCTTCGTCATGTACCCGCCCGCAGACCGCTTATACCTTCAATATACGTTCGCCTCGCCCAATGCCGGACACCCCGGTGCGCACAGTTTCCAGGATCGACCCCCGCTCGATTGCCCCAATGAATGCGTCAAGTTTCGAACCTGTGCCTGTAAGCTCGATAGTGTAGGACTTGTCCGTGACATCGATAATGCGGCCCCTGAAAATATCGGCCAGCCGCTTTATCTCTTCCCGGTCTTTGCCCACCGTGCGTACCTTGATCAGCATCAGCTCGCGCTCGATATGGTCGCCCTCGCTCAGGTCCACGACCTTGACAATCTCAATGAGTTTGTTCAACTGCTTGGTAATCTGCTCGATCACGTCGTCGGATCCGACGGTAACCAGCGTCATGCGGGACAATGTGGGATCTTCGGTAGCCGCCACCGTCAATGATTCGATGTTGTAGCCACGGGATGAAAACAGGCCTGCTACCCGCGACAATGCACCCGCCTCGTTTTCCATCAGAAGAGAAATGATGTGCCGCATTTTCTATACCAGGATCATTTCGGAGAGGCCTTTGCCACCGGGAACCATCGGGAAAACGTTCTCGGTCTGGTCCGTTATGAAATCCATGAATACCAGCCGGTCTTTGAGCTTGAACGCTTCTCTCAAAGCGCCTTCGACGTCCTCGGGTCGCTCGATTTTCATTCCGACGTGGCCATAGCTCTCTGCGAGTTTGACAAAATCGGGAAGCGCGTCCATGTAGGATTCCGCGTAGCGATTGCCGTGGAAGAATTCCTGCCACTGCCGAACCATTCCCATGTAGCGATTGTTCAAATTGATGATCTTGATGGGGAGATTGTATTGGCGGCAGGTCGACAACTCCTGGATGCACATCTGGATGCTTGCCTCGCCCGTAATGCACGCGACATCTTCACCTGGATTCGCGAACTGAACCCCCATTGCCGCAGGAAGCCCGAAGCCCATGGTTCCCAGGCCCCCTGAATTGATCCATTGCTTTGGCTTATCGAATTTATAGAATTGAGCGGCCCACATCTGATGCTGGCCGACATCCGAAGTAACGAACGCGTTTCCCCCGGTAACCTCGTAGAGCTTCTCGATAACCCATTGCGGCTTTATAACCGGGCTTGCCCTGTCATATCTCAGGCAATCGCGCGAGCGCCATGACTCGATTTGCGTCCACCATGCCTGCAACGCGGTCTGATCCGTTTTTTCCTTCCGAACTTTAAGCTGCCTGACAAGCTCGGCCAGTACATCGGGGACACTTCCAACGATGGGAATGTCGACCTTGACGCGCTTCGAGATGGACGAGGGGTCGATGTCGATGTGAATAATCCTCCGATCCTCATTGAAAAAATGCTTCGGATTGCCGATAACCCGGTCGTCGAACCGGGCGCCGATAGCCACCAGCACGTCGCAATGCTGCATGGCCATATTGGCTTCGTAAGTGCCATGCATTCCCAGCATTCCTAAAAATTTGGGATCGGTCGCGGGATATCCCCCGAGTCCCATCAGAGTATTTGTGCACGGAAAACCGAGCATTCTTACAAGTTCGGTCAGTTGCGCCGCGGCGTCACTCAGGATAACTCCGCCTCCCGTGTAGATCATGGGACGCTTGGCTTCGAGGATGAGCTGCACGGCTTTCTTTATTTGTCCTGCATGTCCCTTCAGTACAGGGTTATAAGAGCGCATCGCAACATTTTCCGGATACACAAAAGGTGCTTTCTGCTGGCTTACGTCTTTGGGTATATCCACCAGCACGGGTCCAGGGCGACCTGTCGATGCAATAAAAAATGCCTTCTTGATGGTTGTTGCCAAATCGGCCACGTTCTTCACGAGGAAGTTATGCTTGACGCAGGGGCGCGTAATTCCTACCGTATCCACCTCCTGAAACGCGTCGAGACCGATCGCGTACGTTGGTACCTGACCGCTGATGACGACGAGCGGAATCGAATCCATATAGGCAGTGGCAATGCCTGTTACCGCATTTGTTACACCCGGCCCGGAGGTGACCAGAGCCACGCCTACTTTATTGCTTGAGCGTGCATACCCGTCGGCCGCGTGCACTGCTGCCTGTTCGTGCCGCACAAGGACGTGTTTCACCTTATCCTGTTTGAAGAGTTCATCATAAATGAAAAGTACGGCGCCTCCGGGGTAGCCAAAAATATGATCCACCCCTTCCTTTTGCAAGCAACGTATCGTTATTTCCGCTCCCGTCAACTCCATCGTCATGCCTGGTAGAATCCTGATATGTATTAAGTCTCGCAAAAATGCTGAATGCAAACACTGAACAGTAACGGCTGGATAATGTTTGGTCAAGCCGGAAATAGCGCAATTAGGCCGGTCAGCTTAATCGACCATTATAATTCCTGATAAAAAATGGTTCGTTCCTTCAGGCAGAGGAGCAGACTGTCACCCTGGGACGCGGGAGGTATCAGGGACGAGCGAGATCGGGGCGATCAATCTCCAGGTCGCAGCCGATGAAGCCGGGGCAGGATTAGCGGGCCTTTACAAGCGCACGGTATATGCAACAAGATTCGCATTTGGGCCTACCCATGCATTTTGATCAGCGCTTCATGCCTTCGGAAGAAGTTTGCTACTCGGTTTTTCCCAAAGGTCTTTCAACCGGCTTGCGGTAGGGGCAAGCCGGCTTTATGCAATCCGCGTAAAGCGACAGCGAATGCTCATGTATGGCAAAGCCGCGATCCTTGGCAATCTTGCTTTGGCGCTTTTCGATCTCCGCATCGTAGAATTCCTCCACGCGGCCGCATTGCAGGCAAACGAGGTGATCGTGATGGGTACCGCTTGCCAGCTCGAACACCGCCTTCCCGCCCTCGAAATGATGCCGCTCGAGCAGCCCGGCCTGCTCGAACTGGGTCAACACGCGATAAACTGTGGCCAGTCCGATATCCTCTCCTTCATTGATCAGGGTTCTGTAGACATCTTCCGCTGACAAGTGCCTTACCGAGCTGCTTTCGAACAGGCTCAATATTCTCAGCCTGGGCAGCGTTGCTTTCAGCCCCATGGTCTTCAGGTTGTTCGAGTTAGTCATGGTGATGTCCATCCGGTGGGTCGATTTGCGGTATCATATAACGTTAAGTCTGCTTTGGAAACCGCTCCGGGATGCGCGCGCGAATACTTACGCTGGTTGCTTTGCTGCTCGCCGGATGTTCTTCTGTTCCATCTCTGCCATATAAAATCGAAGTCCAGCAGGGTAATGTGATTACCCAGGAAATGGTGGATAAGCTAAAGCCGGGGATGACCCGGTCTCAGGTTCGTTTCGTGCTTGGCTCTCCCATGATCAGCGATGCATTTCACGATAACAGGTGGGATTATGTCTATCGCCTGGAGCAGGCGGGCAGGCTCATTGAGCAGCGCAAACTCGTTGTTTTTTTCGAAGAGGACAAGCTGGTTCGGCTTGGAGGGAGTTTTTCCCCGGTTGCCTTTAACAAACCACCATCCATACCTTCTGCGGAGCCGCCCAAGACAGCCGGGGCTTTGACCTTGGAGCCAGGTTCCGTTTCTGGGGGAGAACTTCCTGGGCCGGTGACCTCCGCGGTGCCGCCCCAGGGAACACCGGCTCAAGGCAGTATCGCTGCCGCAACCAGCGAGCAGGGTAGCGCAGCCGCCCGTGTTCCCGTGAGAAACCCTGTTCCAAGGCAGGTTCCTTCGCAGGCAACGGACATGGGCGACGAAGAGGCGGATCAAC
>DASSHJ010000202.1:0-2512 GCA_035692965.1 Nitrosospira sp.
TTGCGGCCATGATCTCAGCATGACTCCGGCGCAGTCGATCCGCCATCTGGTTAAACACACGCGTAAGATGCCCAAGCTCGTCATTTCGCGTTGCCGAGAGTCGCACTTCCAGATCCCCTTCCGCAATCCGATCCGCTGCGCTAATGAGCCGCCGTAACGGCAAAACAATGGAACTTCCCATTTTGAAAGCAACGGCAGCCACTATGAGTATCAAAAACCCGACCAGAATCAGAAACCCGTGGCGCAAATCAGCCCATGCGTTATGGATTTCCGCAAGATCGCGCTCCGCGAGGACGGTCACGCCGAGATCTTTGGATTCCTCGGCCAGTCCGAGCACCTCGGGATGAGTGACGCCCTGAAACACTTGAGAGTCGCCAGGCTGAGCGGCGAGCCGTTGCAGCAATAGCGGATCCACGTGTCCCTGACCAGGCGCGCCGGGTTGGCTCCCCACCAGGATTCTGCCACTTGAATCCAGCAGCAGCACTTCGCCGGGTGGGGATTTGACAGGGCTTTTGAGGTGGGGTTGGAGCGCTCCGAGATCAAGCACGGCGACAACAGCGCCCATGATGAGGTTATCATAGGACAACACGGGGATGGCGATGGTAATTGAAGCGGTACCGAATCTTTCGTCCCACTGCGGCGGGGCGACCACAAGGCCTTCTGTCGCTGCGTTTGCGGGCCAGTTACTCGGGAACGGCACGCTCGTCGGCTTCCTGGCGCTGCTGGCCACCGTCACCCCGCTTGCATCCAGTACTGTCAATTCCAGTATCGTGTCGAGCTTTTCTGCTACCGAATTCAGGTAATGGGCCAATGCCCTCGGGTTTTTTGCAGGCGAGCGCATATGGGTTCTGCCCGCCGGTGACAACGTGTCGATGACCGCGTTCGATGTCGCCGTGACGTTCACTTCATGGGCGCGTCTGTCTCTCCAGAGTTCGATTTCGCGGCTGGCATAATTCGTCAGCGCATGCAGTTGCCGAGTGACATTTTCGCTGGTCTGCATTTCGTTTTGCCGATATGACAGCAAACCAAGCCCGAGCGATGGAATAAGGGTGGCGAGCACGGCGAATACCATTATCTGGCTTTTTATGCTGTTCATGCTAACCGTCAGGAGTAATTGCGCGCCGGGGATCGTCCGGTGGATAGTGCCGGAAAATGGTTGTTATTCTTGAGTTGTTCGATGATTTAACGGAAAAACGAACAACAGTTGCGGTTCGGCGGCAGCAGCGGCCTGGGTCCCTTCTGGCACACCCATCATGTTTTGCGTGATTCAGCAGCGTCTTCTGGAGCGAGCAGTCTTGCCCATCCTACCGGTATCTTCTTTCAACCGAACGATGAATAAGAGAGGTTTTAAGCCGCGAGCTCAGCAATTAGGCTCTTTATGCGCCTGACACGCTCTTTCACCTCTGGGATCTGCATCTGTATTTTTAAACGATCAGGTCCCGAAAGCTGGTAATTACGGTCGTGTTGAATGAGCGAGACGATGTTCGCCGGCTTTATCGGAGGGTTCGGTGCGAACTGGATTTGTATGTTCTCTCCGCTCGCATCAATTCGCGTGATACCCAGCGGTTTTGCGGAGATACGAAGGCGGTGGCATTCGAGCAGCGCTTTGACGGGATCGGGCAGCACTCCAAACCGGTCAGCCAGTTCGATCTGCATATCGTCCAGTTGATCTTCGTCCGTACAGCTTGCCATCCGCTTATACAGTATCAGGCGCTCGTGTATATCCCCGCAGTATTCGTCCGGGAGCAGCGCGGGTACATGCAAGTTGATTTCGGTTGCGATTCCCAGGGGATGTTGCATGTCGGGCTCTTTCCCCTCCTTCAGGGAGCGGACGGCAGTATCGAGCATGCTCGCGTATAAGTTGAAACCCACTTCCTGCATTTCACCGCTTTGTGATTCCCCAAGAACTTCGCCTGCCCCGCGAATCTCCAGGTCGTGCATGGCAAGATAGAAGCCCGCTCCCAGTTCCTCCATCGACTGTATCGCTTCCAGCCGCTTTCTGGCCTGCGCTCCCAAGGCTTCCTCGTCGGGAGTGAGCAGGTAGGCATACGCTTGATGGTGCGAGCGTCCGACGCGGCCGCGCAATTGATGCAATTGCGCAAGGCCGAATTTATCCGCACGATTGATAATGATGGTGTTAGCGGTAGGGACATCGATACCGGTTTCGATAATGGTTGTGCAGATCAGGAGATTGAAGCGCTGCTGGTAGAAGTCTTTCATTACGTGTTCGAGTTCGCGCTCGCGCATTTGCCCGTGAGCGACATTGATGCGGGCCTCCGGCAGCAGGCGGACCAGCTTTTCGTGGACAGTTTGAATCGTACTGACCTCGTTGTGCAGGAAATAGATCTGACCACCGCGTTTCAATTCCCTGAGGCACGCTTCACGTATGATCCCGTCTGAAAAGCGGTTTATGAAGGTTTTTATCGCGAGGCGGCGCTGTGGCGCTGTGGCAATGACCGAAAAATCCCGCAAGCCTTCCAGGGACATTGCGAGTGTTCGTGGTATGGGTGTG
>DASSHJ010000203.1:0-10393 GCA_035692965.1 Nitrosospira sp.
GATCGTAGACTCCATTTACATTTCGCAGATCATCTTTTGTTACATTGAAAAAGTTCCCGCAGAGTATGGTTATCCCATTCGCTTCCCAGCGATCGAACGATTCGCCGGGGCTGTGCCGTGGCGTTTGACCAGTTTCCAGGAAAAATGCTTCCGCTGCGTGCGCACTTAATTCCACTCCCAGTACTGAACTCCCCTGATCGCGAAGCCATAGCATGTCACGGCTTTTGCCACACAGTGGCACGAACACTTCACTATTTTTCGCCAGGTGCAGTTCGTGCCAGTATTCGCGCAAATAAGGATTGATTTCTTCCTGATGGAAACCGGTATCCTCTCGTTCCCAACGTTCCAGCCAATATTCTTTTTTCATTCGTTATCCAAGGGCATGTTTCGATAAAAAGTGACGGATGGTAAAGCTGTTCGTTGTCCTGCCTTTGGCGCACGCACATTAGGGGATAATACCTGACCAAGCTAGCATTATCTGGACATTCCAGATCGCCTGACCCATGGATTTTCCCCCGCACAACTCCAAGCTGACAATTTTTGCACTTTCCAGCGGCCGATCGGGCACAGGTTTTCTCGCTGACTTTTTCGCCAAGAATGTGTACCAATGTTACAGCGTCCACGAACCTTATCTTGTTCCCGGAAATCCTGTTTTATTCGGTAGGCCCATCGGCTGGAATACTGCGCATAATGATAAGAGGCTGCTGCCGATCCTGGAAAGGAAATGCGGTTTCATTGCCAGCTGTAAAGACCCGGTATATTTTGAGTCCAACCACGCCTTCCTGAAAGTCTTTAACCGTCATGCAGGGGCATTGCTGCATGACGTCGGTTTTGTTCATCTTGTGCGTCATCCAGCCAAGGTTGCCAAAAGCGAAATGCTGCGTGAACGCTTGATCCATAGGGCCCACCTGCCTTTTATGCATTACATTAGCGATACGGGTGAGCGTTGCTTGCGCTGGGCACTTACGGGAAAGGAGGAGATCTTCCGGTATTACGCGGGAAATATCTTAAGCCGGTTCCAGTTCTATTTCCTTCAATGGATAGAAATCGAATACCGGGCAATGCAGCTGCTTAAAGAGAATCGCTGGCAGGATCGCGTATTCTTTATAGATGTGGACAGCCAATTACAAGATGAAACAGTATTACGGCAAATGCTCGACTTTTTCGGCTTGCGTTATAAGGCCGGTTTTAACATGAATTTACGCAGGAACAGAATTCCATTCATGAGGCCCACCATCGTATCTCCCCAGGATGAGATGGAAATACAGGCCGTCATGCAAAACCTGCCTTGTAAATATAAGGCAATGTTGATGGGAGAACCTTACTCGAAGTGTTCCGCTTGGGAGGCCCTCCGCCGGTATTGCGTGTAGAAATCCAGGTCAGTTATCGCTGCATAGGGGAACTGCCATGACCGATTCCGCGGTGGAATGCGCGGCGAGACAGGGAAGCACGTGCGAAGCAGGGTGAGTGGTTTTCGGCGAAGAGACTCTGCTGGTATTGAACCTCGCTTGGTTCATCCTGTTATTCCGTTATAATGTCACCCGACCCACCCATTTCCTTCGGTAGGTCTTTCATCTTCGGCAGATCGTCCTTGATGGGTAGCACCGTCTCCTGGTAATTTACGTGAATTGCGGGATGGTACGGAAACGAGGGAATGCCAGCGGCGTAAACATCCGTCAGTCCCCAATGCGGATGCTCGGTAAAAACGTGGCCCCCGCACGTTTTGCACCACTTCCGGAAATTTCGAGGCGTCTTGTTATACGTGCCGATATTTTCCACTCCCTTTGTAATCTGTATCGCTTCCGGTTTCCATAAAGTGAAAGCATTGACGGGTCCTGCCGACCAGCGGCGGCAAGACTCGCAGTGGCAATATCCCATTCCAGCCGGCTCACCTCTTACGATAAACTGAACTGCCCCGCAAAAACAGCTGCCTTCATAAGCCTTTTCGTTGTTAATCATGATTCATCTCCGACGATGCGCGACGAGTGACGACTTGAAAAGATAAGCCGGATTGTATTCAGCATGAAGTTCCATCTGGCTCAATGAGGGGGCTTCCCCAGTCAGTCGCTCCCGTTCAATCCTTATGTAACTTCTGCCTGATTTATCAGAAGAAAGCGAAGGAAGCGCGTAGCAGATCGGGTAGCAAGGGTACCAACAGGGGAACTCATCCCCGCCACCAGACTCGAAGGCGACATTACCGCTCTTTCACCCAGTTTGATCCTCATCAAGACTATCGAGCAAGGCGCGCGTCCTGATCTCGCATGACTGCACAATTATCGAGCTATAATCTCCCCAGTTTTTATTATCGCACTTGATTATCAGCTTGAGCCAGACTCGGCTTGATCAATTCATTCCTTTATTTTACATAATTTGTTAAAGGCCAATTCTAACCGAGGTCAAATATGAATTTGAACGATGCTCGAAAAGTCATAATGCCTGTGTCAGCGGATTCTTCACAAGATTCAGAGGTGAGAGATACGCATAAGCCTTTGTTTTCGCGGACTCCTGTTCTTGTGGGAGATAATGTCGAGGCAAAACGCGAGGAAATACGGCGCTATTTTCACTCCACGCTCGATCGCTACGAGGCACTTTTCGAAACCTTGGAGGGGGACGAGGCTTTTTACAAGAAACCGATCTCGTTAAGACATCCTCTCATTTTCTACCTGGGCCACACCGCCACCTTTTTTACCAACAAACTCGTTCTTGCCGGTTTGATAGAGGAGCGGATCAATCCGAAATTGGAATCGATGTTCGCGGTCGGCGTGGACGAAATGAGCTGGGACGACTTGGATAATACGCATTACGATTGGCCCTTTGTAGATGACGTCTACGCCTACCGTCGAACGGTTCGAAACGTGGTTGACAAGCTCATCACGGATACTCCGCTGACATTGCCGATCACTTGGGAAAGCCCTTGGTGGACCATCATGATGGGTATCGAGCACGAGCGAATTCATCTCGAAACATCGTCAGTCCTGATCAGGCAGCATGAGCTTCGGCATGTCAGGCCTCAACCAGTCTGGGAACCTTGTCGCAAGACCGGTCCCGCACCTCGGAATAAACTGATTGACGTACCTGAAGGCCAGGTGAATCTGGGCAAAAAGAAAAGCGATCAGACGTATGGATGGGACAATGAATACGGTACCCACATCGCGGACGTGCCCGCTTTTCAAGCGGGTAAATATCTGGTGAGTAACCAGGAGTTTTTGGAGTTTGTCGAAGCAAAAGGGTATGCCACCGAAAGGTTTTGGGAGGCCGAGGGTTTGGCTTGGCGCAATCATACGGGGGCGCAATATCCCACTTTCTGGATAAATGACAGCGGGGAATGGCGGTTGCGCCTGATGACCGAGGAGATTTCGATGCCGTGGGATTGGCCGGCAGAGGTGAATTACCATGAGGCAAAGGCTTTTTGCAACTGGAAGGCTGAGATGACGGGCCAACCGTTCAGGCTGCCGACCGAGGACGAGTGGTATCGGCTATACGATGCTGCTGGATTGGCTGAAATAGCGAGCACCGAGCAAGCAGCGGGCAACATCCATCTTGATTACTGGGCCTCCAGTTGCCCAGTGAATCAATTTTCACAGGGTGAGTTCTTCGATGTGATGGGGAATGTATGGCAGTGGACTGAAACCCCTATCTATCCTTTCGAGGGTTTCGATATTCACCCCCATTATGATGACTTTACGACGCCGACCTACGACGGCAGGCACAATCTAATCAAGGGCGGCTCCTGGATTTCGTGCGGAAATGAGTCGCTGAAGAGCAGCCGCTATGCTTTCCGCCGGCATTTTTTCCAGCACGCCGGATTTCGCTACGTAGTGAGCGACGCGCCCGCGATCCAGAACGACTCCCATTACGAAACTGACAAGCTGCTCTCGGAATATGCGGAATTTCATTATGGCGAGAGCTATTTTGGCGTTTCAAACTTTCCAAGAGCGTTGGCAGAACTGGCGATTGCGGCAACGGATGGCAAGCCGCGCCGGAAAGCCCTCGACCTTGGGTGCGCCTCGGGGCGTGCAACTTTTGAACTGGCGCGCGAGTTCGAGGAGGTAACAGGAATTGATTTCTCCGCCCGTTTTATCGGGCAGGGTGTTCAACTCGCAACGAAGGGAACGTTGCGGTATACGCTGACCGATGAAGGAGAACTCGTCTTTTACAAAGAGCGGACGCTTTCGGGCCTCGGCCTCGAGGCGGTCAAGCATAAGGTCACGTTCTACCAAGGCGACGCCTGCAACCTCAAACCTCTGTTCGGTGGATACGACCTCATCCTTGCCGCCAACCTGATAGACCGGCTTTACGACCCCGCGAAACTGCTGACGACCATTCACGAACGGCTCAATATGGGAGGTGTGTTGCTAATCGCTTCCCCTTATACCTGGCTGGAGGATCATACGAAGCGCGACGCATGGATCGGAGGCTTCAAGCGGGATGGGGAAAGTTTCGGAACGCTTGATGGTCTCAGGGAGATGCTGGGCGCTCGTTTCAAACTTATCCGGGGTCCTCAGGAAGTCCCTTTTGTTATCCGCGAAACCCGGCGCAAGTTTCAGCATACGCTCTCAGAGGCGACAATCTGGGAGCGGATCGCTTGAGCGTCCCCGGCTCCCGTGATTTCGACAGCATAATCGATCGCTCCGGTACTTCGAGCCTTAAATACGATGGGCGCCGGAGCATGTTCGGCGCTCCCGATGTCATTCCGCTGTGGGTGGCGGATATGGACTTCGCCGCCCCCCCGGCCGTTACCCGGGCGCTTGGAGAAAGGGCTCTCCACCCGATATACGGGTATACGCTCTATCCGGACAGCTTGTACGAATCATTGATGGCGTGGCTCAAGCGCCGCCACGGCTGGGACGTCCATCGGGACTGGATCATGATGTGTCCGGGCGTAGTTCCATCGCTTCATACCGCCGTAGCAGCGTTCGCGGAACCCGGCGCGTCCGTCATTGTGCAGCCACCCGTATACTTTCCTTTTTTTTCGTCTGTCACCACCACGGGCAGGAAGCTGACACTCAATCCCCTGGTGTTGCGAAATGACGCGTACACCATTGATTTCGATCACCTCGAGCATTGCGCCGAGGAGGGCGCGCGCCTGTTGCTGCTATGTTCTCCGCACAATCCCGTTGGACGTGTATGGAGCAGACGTGAACTGAACCAGATCCTGCAGATCGCCAGGAAATACGGACTCATCCTTTTTTCTGATGAAATTCACGCGGACTTGGTCTATCCCGGCAACAAGCACCACGTGATTTCAATGCTTGCGCAAGCGGCCGGTACCGATGTTCCCATCATTACAGCTGTAGCGCCCAGCAAGACGTTCAATATTCCGGGCCTCAATCTTTCCGTTATTATCGTGCCCGATCCAGAGTGCAGGGAAAAGCTTTCCCGGACGTTCGAGGCCATGCACGTGAGCGCGTCCAACCCATTCAGCATTGTCGCCTTCGAGGCCGCTTACCGGGAAGGGGAACGATGGCTGGAAGACCTGCTCGTTTATCTGGCGCAGACTCGGGATCTGGTGCACCGTTACCTGGCGGCGCATATTCCGCAAATCCGGCTTATCGAGCCGGAAGGAACTTACCTGCTCTGGCTCGATTGCCGTGTGCTAAAGAGTGAGCTGGGGATGGACGATATGCAGCTCAGGCATTTTTTGGTGCATCAGGCGGGGGTTGGCATGAGCCCTGGCACGCTATTTGGTGAGGCAGGCAGCGGCTTCATGCGGATGAATATAGGTACGCCGCGTAAAACAATTGAAACTGCGCTCAAAAATATACGGAATGCGATCAAACTGAACCGTGCGAACGTAGGCGGCGTCCATCAGGCCTGAGGTGGATAAAGCCGGGGGTGCCCGTATCGGTTGGGCCTCGCTCCTCGGCGTAATTTGCATCTGGAGCGGGTTTATCCTGATTACCCGGCACAGCACGACAGGCGCGCTTACCAGTTGGGACATCGGTATGCTGCGTTTCGGTGTTGGCGCGCTCGTCTCAGTTTGTTTTCTGCCCTTTATTGCATTGCCGGCGCCGAGAGTGATTGCGCTATTTTCACTTTTTGGCGGCGTTGGCTACGCGCTTGTGGTGTACGCTGCATTTCACATGTCTCCGGCAGCGCATGCGTCGATTCTTTTGCCCGGGACGTTGCCCTTCGCTACCGCGATGATTGCGTGGCTATGGCTCGGCCAGAAACCCCTGCCTCTCCATCTGGCTGCCCTTGCCAGTGTTTTTGCCGGAGTCATGATGACCGCAGCCGACTCCCTGTCCCAAGGGCCCAGGCTGACGCTCACGCAAATTACCGGAGATGTTCTATTTTTTTGCGGTTCATTATCCTGGGGCGTATTCACGCTTCTGCTCGGACGCTATTCCGTGCAGCCCCTCGCCGCTGCGGTGACCACTACTTTAGGGAGCGCCATGCTTTACCTGCCAATCTGGTGGCTATTCCTGCCCACCGGGCTCATGCAGGCTTCCATGCCGGAAATCGTTATGCAGGCGGTATATCAAGGTGTCCTCGTGGTATTTATCTCGATGATGCTCTACAGCGTGGCGATCGATCGGCTCGGCCCCCATACGGTGGCGCTACAGATAACGTTCGTTCCCGTTATCTCATCTCTCCTGGCAGTGCCGATTCTCGGCGAAACAATATCTGTGCTCGAATGGGGCGGGCTGGTTGCTGTGACTGCAGGCGCATTACTGGGTGCAAGAGCATCGGGTAGAGCGTTCAATCAGTACGGGTGACCTCGCTTTCGGATAAGGGCATAATGTCCGGACGGGGCGCCGCTGAGTCTCAGGCTGCCGCATTGCTCGGCTAGCTATGGGCCTCGATTCCTGCGAAAGCCTTTTGATTTCTGGATGTAGCGATGCAAGACCCCAAGCTTTTCCTGGTTCCTCCAACGATTCCGTTAGCCGGCACGCCGCCCATCCCTAATGAATGGACAGTGCAAGTCGAATCGCGGCTTCTCCCCCAGGAACAGGTATTGGCCTGGCTACAAACAGATCTGAGTTCCCGGCTTTATTACGCGCCCGGCCTTGTCATCGTTACAGACAAGCGCTTGTTGAGTACCGCAGAAAGTGAAGGGGTATGGCAGGACTGGTTTTACCGTCCCGGATTGAAGCTGGCACGCTCGGATCATTCCGGGATCGGAAGCCTGGAACTTTTTGATGAGGCATCATTGCTTGCCAAGTGGCGCTACACGCTCGGAAACGATGCCGCGGCTAGCAGGCTGATCGAATCTTTTACTCGGCAACTCAGCTACCAGCTTACGGCTGCATTGCCGCTTGCGCAAGAACAGCACGTATGCTCGAGATGCCAACGCGTCCTCGATGCTCCGCTGCCGCCTGGCCAGGACGAGTGTGCCGCATGCGTCAGGGAAGCCTCTACTCCTCCTTCAACCTGGACATTATTTCGCCTGTGGCGCTTTGCAAAGCCCTACAAGATGCGCTTGCTTGCCGGTTTCCTGCTGACCGTAGGCAGCACGGGTGCGACGCTGGTTCCGCCTTACCTGACGATGCCTCTGATGGACAATGTGCTCATTCCTTACCAGAACGGCAAGCCGATCGACGTCAGTCTCGTGACGTTTTATCTCACCGGGCTGCTCGGGGCGGCGCTTCTTGCCTGGGTGCTGGGATGGTCGCGAACGTATATTCTGGCCCTGGTTTCAGAGCGCATCGGCGCCGACCTGAGAACCGCCACCTACGAGCATCTTCTCAAGCTGTCACACGCTTACTTTGCTGGGAAGCGCACGGGCGACCTTATGGCTCGCATAGGCTCTGAAACGGATCGAATCAACGTCTTCATCTCTCTTCATTTGCTCGACTTCGCCACGGATGTGCTGATGATCACCATGACCGTGGTCATCCTCGTCTCGATCCATCCGTCGCTTGCACTCGTGACGCTGCTTCCGCTACCGATTATCGCCTGGCTGATTCACCTGGTCCGGGATCGCCTGCGTACGGGGTTTGAAAAAGTGGACCGCGTTTGGGCAGAGGTCACCAGTGTTCTTGCGGACACGATTCCTGGCATGCGGGTAGTCAAGGCATTTGCGCAGGAAAAACGCGAGGCCTCGCGCTTTCGGGCGGCAAACGATCGTAATCTGGAAGTGAACGACCGGGTTAACAAGGTCTGGTCATTATTCACGCCAACCGTTACCCTGCTCACAGAGATCGGGTTGCTGGTGGTCTGGGTTTTCGGGATCTGGCAGCTATCCATGAATGAGGTCACAGTAGGCGTGCTGACTGCCTTCCTCGCCTACATCAGCAGGTTTTACCTTCGGCTGGATTCCATGAGCCGCATTGTTTCCTTTACACAAAAGGCTGCGGCGGGAACGAAGCGGATTTTCGATATTCTCGACCACGTGTCAAGTGTTCCCGAACCTGCACGTCCCGTGCATCTGCCTGTGGTCAAGGGACATATCGAGCTGCAGAATGTCGGGTTCAGGTATGGGACCCGTACCGTGCTCCGGAACGTAAACATCAATATAAAGCCCGGTGAAATGGTCGGGCTTGTAGGCCATAGCGGTTCCGGCAAGAGTACGCTCGTCAACCTGATCTGTCGCTTTTACGATGTCACGGAGGGGGCAATTCTGCTCGATGGGGTCGATATCCGCTCGCTGCCCGTGGTGGAATACCGGAAGCACATCGGCCTCGTTCTCCAGGAGCCGTTCCTGTTTTTTGGGACAATCGCCGAAAACATCGCGTACGGGAAACCTGATGCCGGACTCGACCTAATAGTCGACGCTGCCCGGGCCGCTCATGCCCATGACTTCATTCTGCGTCTTCCCCATGGATACGATTCGCTGGTCGGCGAACGCGGGCAGGCTCTCTCGGGAGGCGAGCGCCAGCGAATCTCGATCGCGCGTGCGCTACTGATCGATCCCCGCATCCTGATTCTTGACGAAGCCACCTCCTCGGTGGACACAACGACTGAAAAAGAAATTCAGAAAGCACTCGAAAATCTCGTTCGCGGGCGCACCACTATTGCCATTGCTCATCGTTTATCCACCCTTCGCGATGCCGATCGATTGATCGTGCTGGACCGAGGAAACGTGGTCGAGACGGGCAGTCATCTCGAACTTATGGCTCGTGGGGGTCATTATTATCAACTGTATCAGGCCCAGGCACGTAACGTTGATGTCGAAGACAGCCTGCTGCGCGCGCCGATTTCAGAGCATAAAGCCGGGGAGGGGCGCGAACAATGAGTGCTTCCGGATTCACTTTGCAACGCGACAAATTCGGCAAGCTTACGTTTACCGGAGCCGACGGGCGGGTACACGAGGGGGTGGTGCCCGTCCGCGCTTTCCCGATTACTTCAGTGGGTTGGGGATTGGCATTGGTCGATCGACACGGCCATGAGGTTGCGTGGATGACGAACCTCGGCGATTTGCCGGAGGAATCCCGCAAGCTGATCGAGGCCGAACTCGATAGCCGGGAATTCGTTCCTGAAATCACGCGTATTGTAAGCGTCAGCAGTTTTGCCACCCCAAGCCTCTGGCAAATCGAAACGGATCGTGGCGATACGACGCTGATGCTCAAGGGCGAAGAGGATATCCGGCGCCTGTCTCCCTCGGCGCTTCTTGTCGCTGACAGTCATGGCGTACATTTCCTTATCCGGGATCGCTTTACCCTCGATCGTCAGAGCCGGAAGCTTCTCGATCGTTTTCTCTGACTCAATTCTTGCCCGTCAGTGATAAGGCGGAGGCGAATGTCTGTCGTCCGCTTCCCGCCACGTTACCGCATCTGCTCATGTCGCCGGGTTGCGACATGAAATAATATTGCTATATCAAGTTCTTATCCCAAATACTACCCATTTCTGTCGAATAATGGCGACATCTCCCTCCCTCCTTCTCTTCGGCTATGTCACATAAGGGATTGTTAGATCAAGAATTTTTAAATGGCACGAGAAGTGCTTGCGTCTGCTTGGCGGGGCAAGTCGAGCCGATTCCCTCAGTTCGTATGAAAAAAACGAGCAGGAGCGCCATAAGCCACGCGCGTTCTTTGATTTGTTGAGCTCAGACAGCCATTTCCCTTAAATTTATACACGAGGTTGTAAACCGATTTAATGTATTCGCGTTAGTTCAATTTCCATCCACCCCTGCGACTTTTATGCTGCCTGGCACCGACACAAACGCTGGCTTTGCGAATAACGATATCATCAACAACAGGGACATCTCATTTCTCGAAATCCGGCATCTCAACGGCCCTAACATCTGGACACTTCGGCCGGTACTCGAGACCATCATCGACATTGGGGATCTGGAAGATTGCCCCTCAGATACCATTCCAGGTTTTTATGAACGTCTTTCTTCCTGGCTTCCGTCGCTCATAGAACATCGGTGCAGTTACGGGGAGCGCGGCGGGTTCCTGCGCCGTCTCAAGGAAGGGACGTGGCCGGGGCACATTCTCGAGCACGTTAC
>DASSHJ010000204.1:0-13800 GCA_035692965.1 Nitrosospira sp.
AACAACTGACCGGTTCGGCGCACTGCCGAAAGCGCTGCCGAGGGAATTTGCAACCATTCGGTACTTACCCTCGTTTACCTGGGAGATGGCGTACAGCACCACAA
The DNA here is from genome assembly GCA_035692965.1 of Nitrosospira sp. GTDB lineage: Bacteria > Pseudomonadota > Gammaproteobacteria > Burkholderiales > Nitrosomonadaceae > Nitrosospira. The sequence continues at coordinate 105 of DASSHJ010000204.1, forward strand.
AGAGCGCGAGCAGGAGAGTGATGAAATCTGAGTAAGAGATGAGCCAGCGGTCATGCTTTTCACTGTCTTCCTTTATATGGCGTCGCGGCATTATGGGATGGGTAGGCGAGCGACGGATTACACCAGGTATCCGTTCAGCCGCCCTGTAATCAGGCGAGGATTTTCTCCCCTGGCTATGCCTACCAGCCCGTCCACCAGTATTTCTCGCATCAATACCTGCCGGGACACGAGCGCCTTCAGCTTGTTTGCGACGGGGAGAAATATCAGGTTGGCGAGCCCCACGCCGTAGAGCGTCGCGACAAACGCGACGGCGATGCCTGCCCCCAAGCCCGCCGGGTCGGACAGATTCTCCATCACCTGGATGAGTCCCATGACAGCGCCGAGGATGCCTATGGTCGGAGCGTATCCTCCGGCTGCTTCCCACACTCTGGCCCCCTGGCGATGCAGATCATCAAATGACTCGATCTCCACCTCGAGTATTTGCTTGAGAACTGCTGGTTCAATCCCATCCACCAATAGTTGCAATCCTTTTCTTATAAAAGGATCATCAATACCCTCGATGTGCGTGTCCAGGGCAAGTAACCCGTCCTTTCGCGAGATCGAGCTCCAGGAGCCGATGTGATGCACCAGCCCCGCCTCGTCGAGCAGCGGCGGGATCAAAACCCATCTGCTCATTTTCATGCCGAGCAAAAATTGCCTAATCGGACTCTGCAGCAGGACTGCGCCGAGCGTGCCGCCGAGCACGACACCAAGTGATGTAAACTGGATGAGTGAAGCGACGCTCCCTCCCTCCAGGGCCTGGCCGCCAAGCACCGCGATCAGCGCGATGAGAATTCCTGTTATGCTGCTGAAGTCCACGCGCATTCCTTGAGCCTCGCTCTCAGCCGGGCGATTGCCTGGCTGTGTATCTGGCATACTCTTGACTCCGATACGCCAAGAACAGCGCCGATCTCCTTGAAATTGAGCTCCTGCTCGTAATAGAGGCCCATGAGCGTTTTTTCGCGCTCTGGAAGCGCATTTATCGCCGCGATAAGGGATTGCCGCAGGTCGCCGTCCAGCAGACCCACCAATGGATCGGCGGCGTTGTCCGCGCAATGGCGTTCCAGGTAGTCGTCTTCCTCGTTCTCGCCAAAATCCTCATAGTGCACCAACTGCACCCCCCGCGCCTCAAAAAGCATTTCGTGGTAGGTATCGACCGATACCCCGAGTTCGGCTGCGATTTCGACCTCTGTCGGCGAACGGTACTGGCGCTGCTGGAGGACGCTGATGGCTGCTTCGATTTCCCTCATATTCTTGCGCGCGCTGCGCGGCAGCCAATCCATGTGGCGCAATTCATCCAACATTGCTCCCCGAATGCGCTGCTGGGCGTACGTCGCAAATTGAGCGCCCGGCATTTGCTCGTAGCGATCCAGCGCCTCCATCAAGCCCATCATTCCCACTTGGATCAGATCATCGATTTCGACGCTGACGGGTAGCTTGGCGATAAGATGCTGTGCAATTCGCTTTACCAGAGGCGCGAACCTGGTCAGATGCTGCTGCTTGTCAAAAATACCGGCAGAGGTATACATGGATTCACCTTAACCCTGAAATGACTGCTTGTGCCCGTTCGGATCGACGGGCACGACTGTTCTGCAGTAAACGCTGAATGAAGCGTTCCAGCATTCTGCTCTCGCCTTCCCGGCAGGACCATTTGCCCAATGATTCCGCAGCCTCCCGGAATGCCGCTGCCGTTGGGGTATCCGGAAACGCCTCAGCCACAGGCAAACCCAGGCTGAGCTTTCCGTCGGTCGGGATGTATCCGGTGAAATCAAGAGAGAGGCCGAGGTATTGGTCGGCAGCCCGCGCCATGTTTTCGAAAACAGTCCCTGCTTCTCTTTCCATCGAGCTTTTATTGATCAATATATGAAAACGCTGCTTGTCCGCGTGATAACCGTGCACGTGCTTGATGAGGGAATAGGCCGAGGTGATGGAAGCAGGCTCCGGAGCGAGGACGACAAGAAGCTCGTGGCCAGCGAAATCAAGTGAAAGCAATCGGCTGGATCGGCCGGGCGCAGTGTCAATCAGTACGATGTCCATGGGTTGAGCAATCTGAGCAAAGCAGCCGATCAGATGCACCTGATCGCCCGTGTTGAGCTTGTCCAGTACACGCATTCCACGGCCCGCCGGCAGAATCTGAAAGCCCAGTGGCGCAGAAATCAAGACCTGAGCCAAAGTTTTGTCCCTGCGGATAACATCCAGCAAATCCCGGTGCGCGCTTAAACCCAATGTCGCGCAAATATTGCTTGTGCAGGCATTCTCATCGATTGCCAAGACGTTTTTTCCCGATGCGGCGAGAAATGCAGCGAGATTGATAATTGACGTCGTCTTGCCCGCGCCGGCACCACCGGAAACGACGCTGACAATACGTGTGGAATCCTGCATCAGCAGACGACGCAACCCTTCGGCCTGATCATGTCCGGTATCAGTCAAGCGGAACTCCTGCCGCATTGCCAATGGAGCGCGTGACACGCCCGACCATGGGCAGGAATAAATCCGGCGGTAATGAATCTGCAAAAGCAGGTGAAATTTCGAGCGCAGCCTCGATCAGCTTCCCCCGATCGGCCAATTGAAGGTCTTCCGGAACACGCTGTCCTGTGGAAACATAATAGAGAGGCAGACGATGACGGATGGCCGCCTCAAGAGCGCCTCCACTTACAACTGCCTCATCAATCTTGGTAATGATGGCGCCCGCCAAGCCATTGCCGCGATATGCTCCCGCAACTTCATCCAGGGTTTGCAAGCTTGACGAAGCATTCAGCAGCAGTATGCGGCTGATTTCCTCATCGCACTCTGTGAACATGGCCACTTGCTCCGCCACCATCTCATCGCGTTGGCTCATACCCACCGTATCGATCAGGACCATGTGCTTGCCTCGAAGTTCCGACAATATCACTGCGAGATCTTGCGCATCTCGCACTGTGTGTACCGGGACTCCAAGAATTTTGCCGTATATTCGTAACTGTTCATGACCACCGATACGATAACCGTCGGTAGTAAGCAAGGCGAGCTTGTCTGCCCCGTGGCGAACGACGCAGCGTGCCGCGAGCTTGGCCGTGGTTGTCGTCTTGCCTACCCCGGTCGGGCCCACGAGCGCGTAGATTCCTCCTTTTTCAAGGATTTCGTCCTCACTCTCGACGGTCTCCAGGTTTTCCGCGAGCAAGCGGTGAACATGCGCCATGGCTTGCTTTTCGTCGTTTTGCATATCGGAAATATGAGCCGACCGGTCGAGCAGACGGTGTGCGAAGCGAGCGCTGAAACCTGCATCCAGCAACCTCGATACCAGGTTCCGTCGAACCGGCGCACCATGTGCCTCACCACTCCGGTTCAGCAACGCGAGCTGTTGCTCCAGGGCGCTGCGCATCGAATTGATTTCCCTGATTACGCTGGCGCTTACCTCCTCAGCCAACCGGTGCGTGTCAAACACAGGGGCCTCTCTCGATTTCGCAGCGCTTTCGGACGATATAATCGCGTCTGTTCTCGACAACGATGAACTGCGCTTTTTTCTACCGTTATCGATCTCGAGCGGCGAGCTTTCAAACTGGCTCAGGGGTGGGTTGCGACGTTTTTGGGATGGACGATCGTTGAGCGGCTCGTCCGGCTGGGCTGGCTCCCGAAGGCCGGAGCCGGTGGAGTCACCTGCGGATGTCTTCGGGTGCTGAATTGGAAAGTCAGGTAGGGGCGCGCGATGCTTTTTTTCCATCTTTCCTGAAGACACGGCATTCTCTCGGGATGGATAATTTTCAGGAGGAGTTGGCAGTTCGACACGTTTCAGCGAATCTTTCCAGCTGGAAAATGATACTGTTTGCGTCCCATTCCTCGATTCATCCCTCCTCGATTCATCCCTCCTTGGCCTGCTCTCCTTATCTGAAAGGATGCCAGGGGCGTGGCGGAAAGCGCGTGGATTTAAGTCTTCAAATCCTGCTGCTTCGTGAGGCGCTGAAGACAGGTGGCTCGGAATGAGCGACGAGATATGGTCATGGTGCGCAGCCAGGATCTCGATTCCGCCGTCGATATCACGATTGGACAGGATGATTGCATCTGGGCCGAGCACGTCGCGCACCTTTCGCAACGCTTCGCTTGTCGTCCTGGCAAAAAACTTCTGGATGCTCATGTCCTCGCTCCAAGGATGGAAGTGACTTTAATACTGGCTGAATCGGGCAGCTCAGCGTGAGAAATTATCTTGAGTTGCGGCAGTGCCCGCCGCAGGAAGCGCGCCAGTAGCGCCCTCAGTGGCGCCGCCACCAGCAATACGGGCGTCAATCCCAACTGCTCCAGCCGCTTGCTGCCCCCGGATGCTTCCCGGAGAAGAGTTTCGGCGAGCCCAGGCTCGACTCCAGCGCCCTGAGGGCTGCTCTGCAGCGCTTGCGTCAGCAATCGTTCCAACCCGGAATCCAGCGCCATTACCTGCAGCTCGGTGGATTGGGGCCATATCTGCTGAACGATTGCGCGACCCAGAGCAATCCTGACCAGTGCAGTCAGCTCGTGCGGGTCCTGCACGCGAGGCGCGTGCTCGGCAAGGGTTTCAACAATTGTCCGCAAATCGCGGACGTGGACATTTTCCTCGAGAAGATTCTGCAAGACCTTTTGCACGGAAGCGAGCGGCAGAAATTTGGGTGTGAGATCTTCTGTCAGCTTGGGAGATTCGGTTGCCAGGCGGTCAAGAAGCTGCTGAACTTCCGTGCGCCCGAGCAGTTCAGCGGAATGGCCATGTATAAGATGGTTCAAATGCGTGGCTACGACGGTGCCTGCGTCAACCACCGTGTAGCCCGTTATTTGCGCGTGTTCGCGCTGGCTCGCATCGATCCATGTCGCGGGCAGTCCAAATGCCGGATCGCTCGTGGCCTGACCGGTCAGATTCCCGGAAACTTGCCCCGGGTTTATCGCCAGGTAATGACCCACGCTGACCTCTCCGCTGCCGATAGCAACCCCTTTCAGGGTAATGCGATAACCGCCGGGCCTCAGATCGAGGTTGTCGCGAATATGCACGGGCGGAGGAAGAAAACCGATTTCTTGGGCGAATTTCTTGCGAACGCCCTTGACTCGCCGCAGCAGTTCGCCGTCCTGCGTCTTATCCACGAGTGGGATCAAGCGGTAGCCTACTTCGAGGCCAAGAATATCCACCGGCACGACGTCATCCCAGCTTGCGTCCTTCACTTCCGGTTGCACGTTTGGCGCCGCTGGCGCCTTTATTGCCGGCGTCGCCTGCCGCCGTATCATCGAATACGCCCCTCCCGCAAGCGCCCCGGCCAGCAACAGGAATGCAAAATGCGGCATGCCAGGAATGAGCCCCATGAAGCCGACGATCGCCGCAGTCAGCGCCAGCACGCGTGGCCTCGAAAACAATTGGCTTGCCAGTTGCGTGCCAATATCCTCGTCGGTTCCTACACGGCTCACCACGAGGCCCGCGGCCGTCGAAATGATGAGCGCTGGAATCTGGGCTACGAGGCCGTCTCCAATGGCAAGCAGGGTATAGTTTCTGGCAGCGGTCGAGAGATCCAGGTCGTGCTGAAGCACTCCTATGACCAGGCCGCCAATAACATTTATAAAAAGAATGAGAATGCCGGCTATCGCGTCACCCCGGACGAACTTGCTCGCTCCATCCATCGAACCATAGAACTCGGCTTCCTGCGCGATCGTAGTGCGGCGCCTGCCTGCTTCCTCCTCCCCGATGAGGCCAGCATTGAGATCTGCGTCGATCGCCATCTGTTTGCCGGGCATTGCATCCAGAGTGAAGCGCGCGGAAACTTCTGCGATGCGACCGGCACCCTTGGTAATGACAATAAAGTTGATTGCCACCAGGATAATGAACACGACAATGCCTACCGTGTAATTGCCGCCCACGAGATAGTGGCCGAACGCCTCGATCACCTTCCCTGCCGCGTCGGGCCCACTATGGCCTTCCATCAGCACGATGCGGGTTGAAGCCACATTGAGCGACAGCCGTAATAGCGTGGAAAGCAGCAGGACGGTGGGAAACACGGCGAAATCGAGCGGCTTGTGCGTGTGGATGCTGACGAGCAGCACCATGATGGCAAGGGCGATGTTGAACGTGAACATGATATCGAGCAGGAATGCCGGAAGCGGCAGTACCATCATGCCCAGGATCAGGAAGATAAGCAGCGGGCTGGCGAAACTGCCGGCCTTGATCCTGTTGGCGTCCTTCGCATCGTTGAAGCCGAAGACGTTGGCCAGTTTGGCAATCGAATTCATGGATGGATTAATATTCCGAGTGTGCCATCGTATTACTGTCCGGGATCGAGCTCAGGCGGCACCGGCAAATCGGATGGCCTCTGTGGCGCGGGACCCGAATTCTGGCCCGACTCTTCAGATTGGCGATAGCGGCGAAGCTGATAGACATAGGCGAGCACTTCCGCCAAGGCGTTGTAGAGTGTTTGCGGTATCTCGTCGCCCAGTTCCGCGTGGTGATAGAGCGCGCGTGCCAGTGGCGGGGCTTCGAGCAGGGGAACCTGATGTTCCCTGGCCGCTTCCCTGATTCTCAGGGCAACCAGATGCGCGCCTTTCGCCACAACCCGCGGAGCGCGCATTTTTCCTTCCTCGTACTTGAGCGCTACCGAATAATGAGCGGGATTGGTGACGACCACATCGGCGGATGGAATCTGCGCCATCATTCGTCTTCTTGCCATCGACCGCTGCTGGGCGCGAATACGGGCCTTGATGTGCGGATCACCTTCCGTTTCCTTGTTTTCCTGCCGCACCTCCTCCTTGGTCATCTTGAGTTTGCGGTGGTGATCCCATAAGCGGAACGGGACATCAACCGCTGCAATGAATGCCATCGCCGCTGCTATGGTCAGAAAACTCATTGCCACCAGCTCGCCCATATGGACCGCTCCGGCTGCGAAGGGGAAACTGATAAGTGATAGCACCGTTTCCTTATGGTGCCAGATGGTCCACGCTCCTATGGTCCCGATAAGAGTGGCCTTGAGGAGCGCCTTGACGAGTTCGGCCAGTCCATGCAGCGAGAATATGCGCGCCAGACCCTTGAGTGGATTGATCCGGTTGAAATCAGGGGCGAGTGCCTTTGGACTGAAAAGCCACCCGGAAAGCAGCATTGGCGCGAGGAGGCCGACCACAAATATCAACATCAGGTAGGGAGCGAGCGCAACCAGTGCATGCAGGGATTGGTCAAGCAAGCGCTCTCCCAGCAATCCTGTGTCGAACCCGGCTGCCGGCGGCAACTTCATGCCATCCCTCATCAAATCCATCAGCTGAGAGGTAATGTGCCCGCTCATCAGCCACAGGCCACTGCCGGCAGCCATCAAGATGGCGAACGTGGACAGCTCCACGGAACGCGGCACCTGCCCCTCGTCACGCGACTTTTCCAGCCGCCGTGGTGACGCAGGCTCCGAACGTTCCATATCACTTTCTTCACTCACCGCGACTTGTCTCTCAAATGCACTCAGCCGTATCAGCTGATCTGCATTATCAAGCGGTGAGGAACTGCAGTATTGAAGGAAAAGAGCCGAATTAGCCGGTCAATTTGGGTGGGGGGTGGGATTGGGGACTACCAAGAGTTTTACCGCTACTCGCGACGGAGATGCTGCTCCGTGGGATGGCGCGAAATGGGAACGCCTGAAGGTGCCGCATGATGGGAATCAAATATATTACTGCTCGTGCGCTAGCCGCCGTGATACTGAAGAGCCTGCGCCTGGATTGGGGCATCTCTCCTGATCTGTTTAATCTGGCCGTCCTCCCCGGTCAGCGCGTTCTCGGCCTTTCTGCTCATCACAATGATACTGATCCGCCGGTTTACAGGATTGGCCGGATCGTCCTTGTCAAACAGAACCGCCGAGCTGAGACCCACTACGCGCAACATTTTCTGTTCCTGCATCCCTCCCAGTATGAGTTCACGCCGGGAAGCGTTTGCCCTGTCGGCGGACAACTCCCAGTTACTGTAGTTTTTCTCCCCGGTAGGATACGGTTTGGCATCGGTATGGCCGGAAAGACTGATCTTGTTGGGTATCTCGTTCAGCGCTCCACCTAGCTTTTGCAGGATATCTCGGGTATGCGGTTCCAGTTCCGCCCGGGAGAGCGCAAACATGGGGCGATTCTTGTCATCGACGATCTGAATGCGTAACCCTTCGGTAGTAATATCAAGCAGCAGTTGCTTCTTGTATTGCCGCATGACCGGATTTGACTCGATCAATTGCTCCAGCCTTCTCTTCAAATCTTCCAGTCTCAGCGCATCGATTCTCTCGAGCTCGGCCTGCGCAGCCTTCAGATTGACGGGTTTTCCCGATTCGCTATTCTGTCCACTGGTACGCCCGTGGCTCCGCAGCAGATCCCTGCCCCCGCCCTGCAGGACGCTGGTACCGTCTTCGCTGCCTGTGCCGCCTTTGGGCGAGACTTGCAGCGGAGACTGGAAATATTCCGCAATGCCTTTCAACTCGGCCTTCGTCGAGGATCCAAGCAGCCACATGAGCAGAAAGAACGCCATCATGGCCGTGATGAAATCCGCGTACGCAATCTTCCACTGCCCACCATGACCGCGGTGATACTTCTTGATCTTTTTTATGACAATGGGACGCGGTGCTTCAGCCATGGGAATTTTTCAGGATAGTTTTGGATGCCGAGCCAATTTCTACCGGCAAATGCTGGCTGAACGTGAAGAGTTCGCGGCCTGAATACGGCCGTGATACTGGAGAAAGCCGGTGGCATTTTCTTCAATCATTTTTTCTTGGCCTGTCTGACATGCTCATCCAGCTCTGAAAAACTGGGCCGTTCGGTCGAGTAGAGCACCTTGCGTCCAAACTCGACTGCAAGCGCAGGAGCATATCCGTTGATACTCGCCAGAAGGGTTACCCTGACGCATTGCAGCATTTTGGTGGATTCGCTCAGCTTTTGCTCGAGAACAGCGGCAAAAGGACCGACAAACCCATAACCCATGAGAATTCCGAGGAATGTGCCGACGAGCGCCTGTGCGATCAACTCGCCCAACTCGGATGGAGGAAGTCCCACGGACGCCATTGTATGGACAACACCCATTACCGCCGCGACGATGCCGAATGCCGGCATGCTGTCTGCGAGCTTGGTGATGCAATGAACGGGTACCTCTCCTTCCTGATGGTGTGTCTCGATTTCGTTATCCATCAGGTTCTCGATTTCGAAAGCATTAAGATTGCCGCCGACCATCAGGCGCAGGTAATCCGTCATGAATTCCACGACTTCGGGATCCGAAAGGATGCTGGGGTATTGGGTGAATATCTCGCTTTCCTCAGGTTTATCCACATCCACTTCGATGGACATCAGCCCTTCCTTGCGTACTTTCGCCAGCAGTGTATAGAGCAATGCCATCAAGTCCATGTAGATCGCCTTGTTATACCGCGAACCCCGCAGGACTTTGGGCAATGCTTTCAAGGTCGCTTTCTGTGCCTTATGAGTATTGCCAAGAACGAACGCTCCAGCCGCCCCGCCACCTATGATCAGTAGTTCCAGCGGTTGGTATAGCGCCGCAATATGCCCCCCGGCAAGCATGTACCCACCGAAAATCGATGCTACGACGATGATAAATCCAACGATGACCAGCAATTTGCAGACCGCCTGCTTGAAATGGTTACTCGGGCTTCCACCGTCGCTACGCATTTCACCTTGGGCTGCCTGCCGGAAGGGAGAGTGTGCGAACGCGTGGGATATCCCTATTAACGCCGGGAGGAGAGCAAACTTTAGGGGGGTCAAAGGATGCGGTTGGAAACCTGCTTCTCGACTCCACCCGTGTTGGGTGGCAGTCCAAAACGAATGATCAGTTGGAGGGTGAGGCTGGCTAAAAGCTCCTGGATGGAGAAAGCCTGGCAGCAATAGTTAACTTTTTGCTTCTACTCTCGTTAAGTTAATCTGTCTTGAATGAGAACGATTTGCATTAATTGCATTAATTGCATTAATCGAATGAAATAGACAAGCGGTATAAACCTGGCGACGAACATCGCGTCCCGCGAAGGGGTGAACGCTCCGAGTATAAGGACGTTCCTTGCCCCCAATTTCATCAGCCCACTGAGCTCACCCAGTAATGCCTTGCGTTCTTCCATCCTGAGCAGGAACAGCGGCGTATGAATATTCTGTTTTTCCCGCCTGTCGCGTTATCCGGCAACCTGCCGTCTTCCAGCGCAGGAATGCGTGGCTTTGCAGAAAGCCGTGAAATCCATTCCAGGGGCTTGAAAAAGAAAAAGCTCCCGGCCGCCGTGGGGTTGGCAGCCAGGAGCCGGAGGGAATTATTCAGGCTGCTGCGACGGCGAGCGCAGCGATTCTTGACTTGTTTGTCTTGCCTGCGCGAGAGGGCATGTGGCACAGCCCGCACACATATCGACCGTGAAGATCGTTGCTGTGTACAACAAAATGTCCACTGCACTTTTTGCAGGGGGCGGTTTGCAGCATTTTGGCCTCAAAGAATCGCACGAGAGTCCACGCACGGGTCATGCTCAGCACCGGCTCCATTTCCGTCACCTCGCAATGCTCCAGATATAGCTTATAGCTCTTGACGATGGCAGCTATGCCCTGGCAACCGCCATGTTTGGTGAGGTATTGATAAATACCTGCAAAGATCGACGAGTGAACATTGGGTTGCCAGGTAAGAAACCAATCAGCAGAAAATGGAAGCATACCCTTGGGAGGCGACACCCCTTTCAATTCCTTGTAGAGTTTGATGAGGCGTTCCCGACTGAGGTTGGTCTCGGTTTCAAGCAATTGCAAACGGGCGCCGAGACGGATCATTTCAATCGCGATCTGGATCTCGCGGGCTTCGGATATGACACTCTTTTTACGCATGATGTGACTCCTCGTATTCGATTCAGGAAATTACTTCGGCCGGCTGGCCCGCCATAAGGATCGCCGCGTGTGACTGCGCCATTGCTCTATCCTTATTGTAATTCGCAAGCATGCCAAAGATGAGGTTGTCGTCAAAGCGAATGCGGCAAAGCATCATATTGGAATTCGACAATTTCACGATCTGCCCGGGTGTCAGCACTTCAAGTATGTCTGCAATATCACGGCTTATTCCCAACCGGAAAATAGCCATGTCCTTATCAGAGATGACCATCTGCTGCGCCAGCATCAGATAGGTTAAGTTCAATTCCTTGATCTCGGTTGTCAGTTCGCTGGATTTCATTTTTCCCCCCTGTTGATGTGATGGCGTCATTTTGCACACCTCAAAGGGAGCTTTACACTCGAACTTATCCGATTTGCAGGTAGGAGAATCAGGATGATTGATGTAGGAAAATTTCCTACAGGGTATTAGCGAGGAAACGCTGGAGCTTCAGTATGGAAAATGCCCCGGTACACGGAAAGCTGATGTAGCCTCACTTGAGGTCTTTCATCTACGGCATCGCGTCGGAAAGCTTTAGACGAACAGGTAAAACTTATGCCTCTGTCAATCCAACGCAGACCTCGAGCCAATTCTTCAACGCGACGTATCAATGAAACTTTTTGTTCAATTCCTTATAGAACGAGTCGATCTGGCGCTTCATGCTCTGCGCCCCAGCCCTGTCCTCACTGGCCAACTCATCCACCAAAGCCTCGATGGCCGGCCGCTTTTCCCTGAACTCGGCCACAACCTTGGCCACGTCATCCGGCTTGAAAAAGCGTGGGGCCAGATCAGGCATTTCGGGCGAACCGTCCGCAGATTTTACCCAGCCAGACAGATCGTAATCGTATGGAAAGATGATCCAATTCCCGTCAGTTTCCACGACCTTGATATTCCATAGCCCTTGTGAGTCAGGGATATCGTCCGGGTTAATGCGCAGATGCCAATCGTAATTTCCGACCAGAGACTGGAACAGCAGAATCCGTATGACAGCTTTGGGATGAATGGGCTCAATGGTTGAACCCGCCGCTGCTGCATCCTTTTGCGCATTCACCACGCTCGTGAATATGTAAGCCTTGTCCGAATCCTTGAGACTTGCGTCTGCGGCACGAATCTCCTTGCCGTCAGCGTATTTGACAAAAGTCTTGATATCCTCGAGGAAAAAGCCGGGCATCGACCGCTCCACAATGAATCCGCTTGGTCGGGGCTCCATCGGTCCCTTTCCGGTTTTGCTATCGATGTAGCTGAAGCTTGCCGGCGCCGCTTCAAAACCCGATATCGAAAGAAGTGCCTGCACCTTGTAAACCAATGCCTCCCGGTGTGGCGAAAGACCTCCCCATACTCGATGGAAGCGAACCGAAGAGCCCGGCTTGCCGCCGCAATGCGTTCCGATACCAACCGTTTTCAGGCCGTCAAACAGCGTTCCCTTGGAAACTCGTTCCCCGTCTCGGTCTTTTTTGAAAGTCAGGGTCATTTTGGGAAAGGGGCATTGCGCTTCGGACTGGCTGGTGTTCCCTCGCAAATGCACATCCACGGGCAACTCATGCTTGCCCGCCTTGTCTGTCCACGAAAGCGATCCGGGCATCTCAAAATCCTTGATCTCATCAGGCACTTCGGTATTCGGAGGGGCCCGATGCTTCCACAACTCCCCAAAATCGGTTTTTAGCAAAAATATAAACTTTTCTTTCGTGGTAAAGATCGGCGCGTTGCTGCGCCCCACATCCACCGAAACTTTGCCTGCGAGAGCTCCTTGCAAAGAGCAAACGGCCGCGACAGCGAGGGTTGCGACAACGGCCAGCCTCTCAATATATCTTGTCATCGAACCTCCAGCAGAATTGATAAAGGCGGCCAGGGCATTGATCGATCATGCTCACCCAGAAGAATGAAATTTAATGCTAGGAAATTGTTGCGTCTTTTCAACTTGGCGCCAGAAAATAGCACTGCTGATTTGCACTCTTTTTTTTTACAGGAACAGGAAAAGATGGCCGGGAAAATCTACCTAAGAAGTAGAAATGATCTATTCTTCTAGAAGTTTCAAAGCACGCCTGAGCTTGTGGAGGTGCGCGTCGGCTGAATAGCGAACTTCAAGAGGCAGGGATAAAAAATTTACGATGAATATCAAGAAAAAATTCACGAAAAGACCCTAAGAAGAGCAGGTACATTTAGAATGTCTGCAATTGCACGTTCCGCTTCAATATTTTAGGGAAGGGTTCGGCTATGAAGTTCGAGTGGCTCCGCGATGACCTGAAAGGTAATCATTTACTATGCCTTGCTGAACAGAGAAGCTTGTTTTTCCGTGGAACACTCTCCCCGGAAAGAGCGGGCAAGCGATTCTGGCAACCGTTCCCCGAAGGGGAATTACAGGAAGTTAGTGCCGATTTGAAAAGCGCACAGCGCCAGTGCGAGGAAATCGTATCTTCAACGGAGAGCGCAGATATCGGTATGTGATGCGACGTGTTCCGACTCCAGCACGGAGAGTTAAGGTAGCCACCCTCATCACCCGCCACCCAAATCCTTACCGCCGCGCGTGCTTCAAGCTGCGTCCACCAGCTTTTTAAATAGAACAATACAGCTTCCCTTGGTTACTTTTGACGCCAAACATGGGCCTCTCTGAGAAGCATTGCACGCCGCGCCTTGTGATAACATAGCGCGGGCTGACGCCCTTATCCGCTTCTCCAGCGTCCCACATAAATCCGCCCGGATGGTGAAATTGGTAGACACAAGGGACTTAAAATCCCTCGGGCTTAACCGCCCGTGCCGGTTCGATTCCGGCTCCGGGCACCAATTGTAGATTATTATTCAACAGCTTATCTAAAGCATAGTCTTCTTGTGGTGGTACTTTCATGG
>DASSHJ010000205.1:0-3559 GCA_035692965.1 Nitrosospira sp.
ATTGTTTCACTCGAGATGAAATCGCACAACGCTATTTCGATAATTTTGGCTCACGGATTCTATAGGTAACAGAAGGATCCGGAACAAGCTCTCCAGGAGGAAATGCAGCTCCAGGCGGCATTTTGGATTCTCGTCGCCGGATGTCATAATAATGGCATGGAACGTCCAACCACCAGCCGTTTTACAAGAATTCTTCGTTCCGTTCGCTTGCTGCTGCATCTTGTTTCGGGGTTTGCCCAAGCTGCGGTCTACCCCCATGTCAGCCAGCGCATTCAAAAACGAATGGCCCAAAACTGGTCGGCCGGCTTGCTCTCCGCCCTGAGCATCCGGTTGCGCTACAGTGGGCCGGTTCCGGACCCAGTGGCACCCCGCGTCATGCTGGCAGCCAATCATGTTTCCTGGCTCGACGTTTACTCTTTGATATCCGTGTGCCCCGCGCGCTTCGTAGCCAAATCGGAAATTGGCGGATGGCCGCTGCTCGGCTGGTTTAGCAAAAATGCGGGAACATTGTTCATTGAGCGGTCAAAGCGCAGCGATACCGCTCGAATCAACGAACATATCGCAGATGCCGTCATCAGCGGCGACCGGGTTGCTGTATTTCCGGAAGGAACCACTGGCAACGGCACCTTCCTTCGCCATTTTCACGCCTCGCTCCTGCAACCCGCGGTAGCAGTGGGCGCCACGCTGTTTCCCGTTGCGATACGTTATACCAACACTAGGGGGCAGATCAGCGAGGCAGCCGTCTATGTGAATATCTCGCTCATGGAATCATTACGTATGGTACTAAGGGAACCGTGGATTCAGGTAGAACTGATATTTACCGACCCGATAAGCAGCGCTGAAAAAAATCGGCGCGAACTCGCACGGAGCGCAGAATCAGCTATTGCCGCCGCGTTGTCCCTTCCCCTCCCCCACAAGGGACCTGGATCACCTCCCTATCGTCCAGGCGAACAGCCGTAAGAGCCTTCCCCCAAACGCAGGCAGTATCGAGGGCAATCAGGTTTTCCTCCATGCGCAGCCCCAGGGCGGACCAATGCCCGCAGATGATTGTTGCTTCCTGGCTTGCCCTCCCTGGAACGTCAAACCACGGCAAATAGCCAGGGGGAGCGTCCTGCGGCGGCCCCTTGTAAGAAAAATTCATTTTTCCATCCCGGGTGCAAACACGCATACGTGTCATCGCGTTGATGACCACCCGGGATCGCTCATGACCTTCAAGCTCATCGCTCCATTGGTCGGGTTGATTGCCGTACATGTTCGCGCAAAATTCATGGAAATTTGTGCTGCGGAAACCGTCTTCCACCATCCTTGCCAGTTCCGAGGCTTTTTGCACGGACCAGGAGGGGAGCAACCCGGCATGCACCAGAACGTGGTCTCCTTCGACGTGCAGCATTTCCCTGTGTCGCAACCAATCGAGCAACTCCTCCCTGTCCGGTGCTGCGAGAATATCTTCGAGGGTGTCGTCAGGGCGCAATCTTGCACATCCCGCAGCCACCATGAGCAGATGAAGGTCATGGTTTCCCAACACTGTGACGGCCGCGTTGCCCAGTTCTTTCACAAAACGCAAGGTTGCCAGTGAATCAGGGCCGCGGTTGACAAGATCGCCGACAAGCCATAGCCGGTCTCTTGCCGGGTCAAACTGGATCCGGTCGATAAGTTGTCGGAACGAGCTATAGCAGCCCTGTAAGTCGCCAATCGCAAAAATGGGCATTGGCTCCGGGTATCAACCCTATAAGTGCGTGTGGAAAGGGTTACGCGTGGTAATTCGCGACACGGTTGATTCGCTCTACTTGGCTTGGCTTACCATATAGTCCACCGCCGATTTAACGTCTGAATCGGAAAGGCTTGCGTTTCCTCCTTTGGGTGGCATGGCGTTCTTGCCCTTAAGCGCACTGGTATAGAGCGATTCCGCCCCAGTCTTGATTCTTGGCGCCCACGCTGCCTTATCGCCCAGTTTCGGCGCACCTGCAGCCCCGGTCATGTGGCACGCGGCGCAGCTCGAAGTGTAAACGGCCTTTGCCTTATCTTCTGCGCTTGCTGGCGCCGAAGCTGAAGGTGGTGCGCTTGCGGCATTTACAGCACTAGCGGCGGGAGCCGCCTCAGCCTCGGGGGTTCCTGCCAGAACCAGGGTGCCGACTGGTTTCAAACGTGCCGCTACGGCCTGGTCGGAAAATGCATCGCCTTCGCGCTCGACCGGGGCAGTCCCTATTGCGAGGCGAGCCAGAAGCAGAATAATCAGGACAGGAAAAACGAAAGCGGCCACGAGAACCGCGATCAACTGCTCCGGCGTTTTTATGGCCGACGAATGCTCTTCATCTTCTGTGCCGCTCACCATAACCCCCCAAGAAAAAGAGGTTATTGTATAGATTCATCCTTATCGAAGCAAAAACAACCTATCGGCTCCGTTGGACGGAGGAACCAAAAAACGCTATTCTATTAACCGAATCGGTATCCTTGATTACCTCACTTGCGCCCATAGCTCAGATGGATAGAGTACCGCCCTCCGAAGGCGGGGGTCACACGTTCGAATCGTGTTGGGCGCGCCAGTTGCTGCTTAATTTGCTGGTTTGCGAACTTCTTAACCGCAGGTTACCGCACTAAATTGCCGTAAACAGCAGAACTTAGGCACTACGACACCGCGATCAAGCCCCTGTTTGGAGGCATCTGAACACCAACGCGATCCTGCGCGGGCGTATTCGCCATGATGATCCGTCGCGACGAACCCCCCAGGATCTATTGCGAATGCAGTTCCAAGCCCCTGTAAATCCTCATTAGCATTGGCCGAGAAAACGTGAGCGATAGCTTTGCGGACCCCGAACGGGTCGTGCATCGAGAATAGTGTGTGTTGCTCACCATCGTGTGGGATCATTGGCATAGCATGTTCCGCGCCGGCTAGGCCCTCACAGGTTTGGACTGCAATGGGGGAAAATGTTTTGTTCAGCGCAAGTCCTTCCGATCTGAATGATTGTTTTCGTGTACGCTTGCTACACCCGCCGGCGCGGCATCGTTGCCACTTCTCGTGCATGTCCGACCCCCGACCAGGCGCCATAGGAACCCACGACATACAGGTTCTGCTTCGCCCGTGAGACAGCCACATTCAGGATGTTCGGCGTTCCCGCCGCCCAGCCTCTCGCGCCGTTCTGCGATGCCTTAGGTGCTCCGAGAACAAGGATTACGGTGTCTGCTTCCCGACCTTGAACCGTATGAATGGTCCCCACGCGATCCGTCGTCCACTCACGAACATCCGCCTTGAATGCGGCAAACAACGCAGCTTCACGCCCCAACCGCCGTCGCAGTTCCTGGGCGACGATCTGGAATGGCGTGATGATGAACAGATCGGGTTCTGTGATACCGGCAGATGCAATCTTCTTGAGGAGATGGACAACCAACTCACCTTCCGCCGGACTCCACTTAGAGTCTGCCTCGCCATCAATATTAAGCCATGTAGACGGTCCAAGCACGCGGCCAATCGTTCCTGCTTCGTGTGAACCCGCGGCGTAGACCATCTGGCCGTCATAGGCGATCCGGTTCGATATTCCGAACATTGGCTCTCGGCAGCGGC
>DASSHJ010000206.1:0-10718 GCA_035692965.1 Nitrosospira sp.
CGGGCGTTTCTCGATCAGGCCGTTTGCCTCAAGCTGCCGGTAGATGTCATTGCAGAACTCCCGGTTCTCCGGTGAATCCGTCGTGTAATAGCTGTCGAAATCAACATAAAACCCGTCGAAATCGGCTTTATGTTCCTTTCCCACGCGATCGATCAATTGCTTGGGGGTAATGCCTTCCTGTTCCGCACGAAGCATGATCGGAGTGCCGTGCGTATCGTCGGCACAGACGTAATGGACTTCGTGCTCCTGCATTTTCTGGAAACGCACCCAGATATCCGTCTGGATATATTCCACGAGGTGGCCGAGGTGGATACTGCCATTCGCGTAGGGAAGAGCTGAGGTGACGAGAATTTTCCGCTTGTTCATCAATGGTCTATATAAGGGGCCAAATTGGGCGCCAAACGTGATTGTAACAAACTGGGAGCCACAACTGGCGAAACGGCCGCAATTCGCACGATAGCGGCTTACCATTAGAGCGCGCGGCCTCATCCTCCCGGTATGTTAATATCCAATGTTGTTGTCGGCATACTTATCGCCGGATAAGTATGCCGGACGAGGAATGAAACAACAGAAGGAGTGCAAAGTGGCTATCTCGGAACAGCAAATTCAATCGGCGCTCAAGGAGATTGTGGACCTTACGACCGGGAAGGATTACCTGAGCAGCAACGCGGCGCGCAACATCAAAATAGACAACAATGACGTCTCTCTTGCCATTGTGGTGGGGTATCCAGCAAGAAGCGTGATGGAAAGTATCCGCGATCAGGTGACGGGCAAGCTCAAAACCATTCCCGGCATTGGGAAGGTTAATGTCAACATCACGAGCAGGGTCGCGCCTCACAGCGTCCAGCGCGGGGTAAAGCTCATCCCCGGCGTGAAGAACATTATTGCGATCGCGTCCGGAAAGGGCGGGGTGGGGAAATCGGCTACTGCCGTCAACCTGGCCCTGGCATTGGCCGCGGAGGGCGCTTCGGTCGGCATCCTGGACGCGGACATCTACGGCCCGTCGCAGCCGCAAATGCTCGGAATAAGCGGACGCCCTGAGTCCCCGGATGGCAAGAGCATCGAGCCGATGAAGGCGCATGGCATCCAGGCGATGTCGATCGGTTTCCTCATTGACGTGGAAACGCCCATGGTATGGCGCGGCCCCATGGTGACACAGGCCTTGCAGCAACTGTTGAACGATACGCGCTGGGATGAGGTGGATTACCTTATCGTGGATATGCCCCCCGGAACGGGGGATATTCAATTGACGCTTGCACAGAAGGTTCCCGTCACTGGCGCCGTGATTGTCACGACTCCCCAGGACATCGCGCTGCTGGATGCTCGAAAAGGGCTCAAGATGTTCGAAAAGGTCGGCATTCCCATCCTGGGGATCATAGAAAACATGAGTACGCATATCTGCTCGAACTGCGGACATGAAGAGCACATTTTCGGGGAAGGAGGCGGCGAAAAAATGTGCAAGGATTATGACGTTGAACTGCTCGGCAGCCTGCCCCTCGACATTCATATCCGCGAGCATATTGACACGGGTAAGCCCACCGTAGTTGCGGATCCGGATGGGAGGGTCGCTGAACTTTACCGCCGGATCGCCCGGCGTCTTGCCGTGAAAATAGATGAGCTCGCTCTGGACCACACTGAGCTGTTCGCAAAGATCGTGATCGAGAACGACTGATCCCCCCGATGAGCAGCACGATTCAGCGTCTTAAGTATTTTTAGATGACCATCAAATCGGACAGGTGGATACGTCGGATGGCGTTGGAACATGGG
The DNA here is from genome assembly GCA_035692965.1 of Nitrosospira sp. Classification (GTDB taxonomy): domain Bacteria; phylum Pseudomonadota; class Gammaproteobacteria; order Burkholderiales; family Nitrosomonadaceae; genus Nitrosospira. Next base: position 1,768 of record DASSHJ010000206.1, read on the forward strand.
ATGATCGAGCCTTTCGAGTCCGGTCAGATCAAGCATGCGAATGGGCACAGGATCGTGTCCTACGGGACGTCCAGTTACGGATACGATATTCGCTGCTCCGACGAGTTCAAGCTCTTCACGAACATCAACTCGGCGATCGTTGACCCCAAGAACTTCGACTCGAACTCCTTCGTCGACGTGAAAAGCGATGTCTGCCTCATCCCTCCCAACTCTTTCGCCCTGGCGCGCACTGTTGAATATTTCCGCATTCCAAGAAATGTCTTGACCATTTGCCTCGGAAAGTCAACCTATGCCCGGTGTGGAATTATTGTAAATGTCACCCCCTTTGAGCCGGAGTGGGAGGGTTTCGTGACCCTCGAGTTCTCAAACACCACCCCGCTTCCCGCCAAGATATATGCCAATGAAGGCGTTGCCCAAGTGATTTTCTTCGAGTCTGACGAAGTGTGCGAGACCTCGTACAAGGATCGTGGCGGAAAATACCAGGGGCAGCACGGCGTCACCCTTCCCAAGATCTGATTACATCCCCGGGTTCCCGCGGCTGAGGCAGGCCTGCTAGCGGAGTCAGTCGGCCTTTGAACGCCAAGAGCAGACAAAGGTCAAAGGTCTCTAAACTCCGCTTGTTATCGTGCTTTCAGACCCCACATCCTGTGTCAGGATATGGAGCGGCATCCCGAGCGGGAATGGCATGCTGGGTGGGTTTTTTGACGTCGTCCGGGTGGACGAAATATTTTTTTTATTGCTGGGCAAAAACGCTTGATTCCCGCTGAATGCGGTCTATAATCCGCATAATTTTTTTCACGTTCAAACTGGGAACGGAGGTCATCATGAAGGAGGTCATCATGAAGGAGGTCATCATGAAAAGCAAAGCAAACTACTTCGATACGGCTGATCTGGTCAATATTCATATTCCCGTAACGTAGCACCCCTGCAAGGACCACTCTCATGCAAATGCGCGCGACCGCTCTACGCCAAGAAGTAGAGGCCCAAGAAGTTTTCGACACCCATCCCGAAGTCCGCCTGGATTTTAGACATGTCCAGGACGTCCTGAAAAAAGGCTACACAAAGCCATTCCTGCTGGTAGATAGCGACATCGTGCGCAACAAGGCGCGTCGCTTCAAGTCGGCCATGCCCCGGGTCCATCCTCACTATGCCGTCAAGGCCAACCCCGATCCTCGCGTGCTAAAGACCCTGATCGAGGAAAACGTGGGGTTTGAAATCGCTTCCATTTCCGAGTTGGACTTGTTGCTCGGCCTGGGCGTACCTGCTGCCGATATTTATTACAGCAATCCGATCAAATCGAGGGCATATATAGAATATGCTGCCGCCAAAGGCGTGGAATGGTACGTGCTCGACAGCGTGGAAGAGCTTCGTAAAATCGTAAGCGTCAAGCCTGATGCAAAGCTGTATGTGCGCATCGATACGCCAAATATCGGCAGCGACTGGCCGCTCGCAGGTAAATTTGGAACGCATATGGGCGAGATCAAGGACATCGTTCATGAAGCGGCGAAACTCCACGCTGACCTCGCGGGAGTCACTTTTCATGTCGGGTCCCAGTGCCGCAATCCTCAAAATTGGCGGGTGGGAATCGAGCGGGCCAGAAAGGTTTTCGAAGACATGCGCCACGCCGGGTTGACGCCTCGCCTGCTGAACATTGGCGGCGGCTATCCTGTGCGTCATGTCAAACCTATTCCTTCGATAGAAGTTATTGGCGATGTCGTGAACGAAGCCATTGCCGATCTGCCGGACGATATCCGGATCATGGCGGAGCCTGGGCGTTATCTCGTATCGGACGCAGCTTATTTCGTATGTCGCGTGGAGGGCACGGCCACCCGGAACGGCAAGCGCTGGATGTATTGGGACGCAGGCGTGTTCGGTGGTTTGATCGAAGTTACCGAGGGTCTCCGCTACGAGGTTCTCTCGGATCGGAAGGGTGCGGGGATACCATGGGCTGTTGCCGGGCCGACGTGTGATTCTGTGGATATCCTCATGCGGGATGAAATATTGCCTGAGGATATCGAGGAAGGCGATTTTATCTATATTCCGAACGCGGGTGCCTATACCACGGCTTACGCCAGCAACTTCAACGGCTTCCCATTGCCGGACGTGGTTGTGTTGTGATGTGCTGATGTAAGACGTCGGGCTATAAGCCCTGGATATCGATGAACGGCGGGATGAGAGGTTATCCCGCCGTTTTATTTTGGACCATTGGTCTTGCGATCAAGCACTACGAAATCGTATTCCAGTCCGCCGTCATCCTGATGTTTTTCACGGGATACTTCGATCCACTCCTTGCGGTTGAATTCCGGGAAGCGCACGTCTCCCTCAAAATCTCTGTGTATCTCCGTGATATACATTCTGTCGCAGTTTGGAGCTGCCTCGCGAAATATCTGGGCCCCGCCAATTACGAAACATTCCACGCCCGCTGCCTTGTTCCAGTCCTGACCACAGCAGGCTTTTAGCGCTTCTTCGATCGAATGGACCACTATCGCATTTTCGATTTTGTATCCCGCTTGTCGTGTGACGATAATCGAAGTGCGTCCAGGCAGCAGCCTGCCAATCGATTCATAGGTCTTGCGTCCCATGATAATGGAATGGCCCATCGTAAGGGCCTTGAAGTGTTTGAGGTCGGCGGACAACCGCCAGGGTAACGCATTATCCTTGCCAATGATTCCATTTCGCGCAACCGCTACCAGAGCGGATAGGCGGCAGGTCATACTGCGACCGGCGCCTTGATCGCGGGGTGTGGATCATAGCCTTCCAGCGTGAAATCTTCATATTCGAAATCGAAGATATTTCCGACGTCGGGATTCAGTTTCATCCACGGCAATTTCCTGGGTTCCCGGCTCAATTGCTCACGTGCCTGGTCGATATGGTTGAGGTAAAGGTGCGCGTCGCCGAATGTGTGCACGAAATCTCCAGGTTTCAGCCCACAAACCTGGCCGATCATCAATGTGAGCAAGGCATAAGATGCGATGTTGAAAGGAACGCCGAGGAATATATCTGCACTTCGCTGATAAAGCTGGCAGGAGAGATTTCCGTCGCTGACATAAAACTGAAAAAGCGCGTGGCATGGCGGCAGTCTCATCTCTGGAAGCTCACCCACGTTCCAGGACGACACGATTATTCGCCGCGAGTCGGGGTTTTTCCTGATCTGCCCGATCGCCTGGGCGATCTGATCAATGTGCTTTCCGCCGGGTGCGTCCCATGACCGCCATTGGTGCCCATAGATCGGCCCCAGGTCTCCATTCGGGTCCGCCCATTCGTCCCAGATGGTAACTCCGTGCGCGTTAAGAAACTTTATGTTGGTATCGCCTCTCAGGAACCATAAGAGTTCGTATATGATGGATTTCAGGTGGCATTTTTTCGTGGTGACGAGAGGGAAGCCCTCGGACAGATCGAATCTCATCTGGTACCCGAACACTGAAAGGGTGCCGATACCCGTTCGATCAGATTTTTGATGTCCGTGCTCAAGCACGTGCCGCATGAGTTCAAGATATTGGCGCATGGAATCAAACGAGAAAGCGGCGCAGCCACTCGATACGAAGGCCAATACCTGCCCCGATACCCAGTGGCAGAGCTAAATACCCTATACTTACCAATTTTTTAACACTTTTTGACTTAAGGGCAGCCGTCAATGCTCCCAACACTTGTACAGCACTCTGCGCAGCTTGCCGAGCCAGCCATGGCTACCCATATCCTTATTGTACTGCCGAAGTCCAATCAAACACCCGACAAACTGGACATTTTCGGCAAGAAAACGCTTGAGTCGATATTGAGGCGCCGCAAGATGCAGCCCGAGGAAATCAGCAAGGCACCCGTCTTGGGCACTCTGGAAAGCGGCGCCCTGTGCGTTTGGGCCATGATCGATCTGGCCAGGCCGGTGTTCGACCAGCAGACTTCCATGCGTAAAGCGGTGCAATTGCTCACGGAGGAAAAGCCTGGCGAAATTCACGTGGCAGTTTACGGAAATGAAGAGGAGAAGTCATCACTGGTCAAGGTCGCCCTCTATACAGCGTGGATTAATGCCGCTCAGTTGCCGTCCCGCAAAACCGGGATAAAAAGTGCGGAGGCGAAGCCGCTTGCCCATATTGTGCTGCACGGCTATAAAGATTTACAGGAGGTGCCACTGTTAAAGGCAAAAGCTGAAGGAAACCTTCTTGCACGGGATCTGACAGTTTTACCTCCCAATGAACTTACTCCCTTGAATTATCGCAAACGTGTCCAGAAGTTGGCGACCGCCGAAGGCTGGAAATATACCGAGTTTGATGTGAAGGCCCTGCGGAAGATGGGGGCAGGGGCTTTCGTCGCGGTGGCCCAAGGCAGCAATACCGATGATGCGGCGATCGTGCATTTGCAACGCCGGATCAGGAATGCAACGAAAACCGTGGCGTTGGTCGGCAAGGGCATTTGCTTTGACACGGGCGGGTACAACGTGAAGCCCGCTCGCCACATGCACGGAATGAACGAGGATATGAATGGCTCAGCCGTGGCGTTGGGACTGCTGCTTGCTGCCAGCCGTCTTGACTTGCCGGTAAATATCGATTGCTGGCTCGCGATCGCCGAGAATCTTATCAGCCCTCACGCATACAAGCAGGATGATGTCGTTACATCGCTAAACGGGACGACTATCGAAATTGTTCATACAGATGCCGAGGGACGAATGGTGCTGGCTGATACGTTGACGCTGGCAGCCAGGGAGAAACCGGATGCCATGATCGATTTTGCAACCTTGACCGGGAGTATGCATACGGCGCTTGGATCGCGGTACAGCGGAATCTTCAGTAACCGCGCCGATCTGCTGGAAAAGGCACTGGCGGCGGGAAAATCAAGCGGCGAACGAACGTGGTCCTTCCCGTGGGATGCGGATTACGATGCTGAGCTGGAAAGCCGGGTTGCCGACGTCAAGCAATGTACGTTAGAGGGTGAAGCAGACCACATCCTGGCGACACGGTTTCTAAGCAGGTTCGTCGACGACGCACCCTGGTTGCATATGGATCTTTCCGCCAGCAACAACAAGGGCGGTTTGGGTGCGGTAGCAAGCGATGTTACCGGTTTCGGTGTTTCCTGGGGAATCGATCTGCTTACACAGCTCTAAAGAGTTTTCAGTTTTCTTCCGATTCCTGCTCAATCTATCTGCAGCACGATCTTGCCTGTTGTATGCCCGGCTTCGATCAGTCGATGCGCCTCAGAGGCCTGCTCCAGGGGAAGTGCATGACTGACGTGAACCTTGAGCAAACCTCGCTCGATGAGTTCGCCGCCGCGCTCGAGTATCCGTGTCTGTTCCATCCGCAAGGAGTGCAAGCCAAATACAAGGGGCGCCGTGATCTGCACGTACCCGATGATCAGGTTGCGTAGCCGGGCGGTATTCGTGTAGCGGATGTCGCATCCCGTGGACAGAAGCGTTACAACTCGTCCGTACAGCTTGGTTGCCGCAAAGGATTTGCAGAAGGTTTCGCCTCCCACCGTATCCAGCACGACGTCCGCGCCCAAGCCGTTCGTCCAGTTGAGAGTTGCATCAGCAAAGTCCTGTTCCGCATAGTTGATTGCCAGCTCCGTGCCAAGGGATTGCGCAAACGCCGCTTTAGCAGGGCCCGAAACAGTTGTTGCAACACGTGCCCCGAAGTGACGCGCAAGCTGAATTGCGATATGGCCGACCCCGCCAGCACCGGCGTGAATCAGCGCATGCTTGCCTTTCCGCAAATTGCCGCGATCCAGTAAAGCTTCCCATGCAGTAATCATTGCTACGGGGATTGCGGCGGCTTCCTGCATGGATATGTTTTTCGGCTTCAGCGCGAGATAATCTTCGTTTACCACCGCATATTCGGCGTACGTTCCCGGTGGCCCGCCTAACCCATTGTTGAAAAAGAATACATCATTGCCCGGCCGCACCCGCGTCACCGAGCTTCCAATCGCTTCCACGACACCTGCTCCATCACACCCGAGGATCGAGGGCAGTTGATCCGGGTAATAGGCATTTGCCTTCCGCACTTTTGTATCAATGGGGTTCACGCCAGCCGCATACAGCCTCACGAGCACCGTGTATGGGTCCGTCAGTTCCGGCTTCGGTACGTCGGCAAGTTTCAATACATCCAGGCTGCCCGGAGCCTTCATGAGTATTGCCTTCATGGCTCGCCTTTCGTTCTGATGTAATATTTTTTACTGCTTGTGTTCACCGCCTCAGCCCTCGAGAAGAACCTCGAACGGGGTTATGTTAAACTTGACTCCTTGAATTTGCGAGCAAAAAATGTCTGGGAATACCTTTGGTAAAATTTTTTGCGTCACCTCTTTTGGTGAGTCACACGGTCCGGCCATAGGTTGTGTGGTCGACGGGTGTCCGCCGGGAATGGAATTATCCGAAGAAGATATCCAGCGCGACCTCGATCGCCGCAAACCCGGCACTTCCCGTCATGTGACACAGCGTCGCGAATCGGACACAGTGGAAATACTCTCCGGAGTGTTCGAAGGCAAGACGACGGGGACGCCAATTGCATTGCTGATTCGCAACGAAGATCAGCGTAGCAAGGATTACACCAAAATCATGGACACGTTTCGGCCTGGCCACGCGGATTATGTGTACTGGCAGAAATACGGGATAAGGGATTATCGTGGCGGGGGCCGTTCTTCCGCTCGTGAAACGGCAGTAAGAGTTGCTGCAGCGGCTATCGCAAGGAAGTGGTTGCTCATCAAGTATGGCGTAGTGATACGCGGCTTCATGTCTCAGTTGGGGCCCATTGAGCTTTCTTTCAAGGATTGGGAAGCGGTCAGCCGTAATCCGTTCTTTGCTCCGGATCCTGATGTGGTTCCGCGTCTTGAAGAATTCATGGACAGACTGCGCAAATCAGGAGATTCAGTCGGAGCCCGGATAACCGTGGTTGCGGAAGGCGTGCCGGTCGGGTGGGGTGAGCCGGTTTATGACCGGCTCGATGCAGAGATTGCTTACGCAATGATGAGTATCAACGCAGTAAAAGGTGTGGAAATCGGCGCAGGATTTTCCGCCGTTGCCCAGAAGGGGACCGAGCATTCGGACGAGATTACCCCGGATGGATTTTTGAGCAATAATTCGGGTGGCATACTTGGCGGTATTTCCACTGGCCAGGACATCTTTGTGAACATCGCGGTTAAGCCGACATCCAGTATCCGTCTTGCGAGGCGGTCCATAGACAAGGCCGGGCACCCGGTGATGGTTGAAACGCACGGTCGTCATGACCCCTGCGTAGGTATCCGCGCAGCTCCTATCGCCGAAGCAATGCTTGCGCTGGTATTGATGGATCAGGCATTGCGCCACAGGGCGCAGAATGCGGACGTCGTCTGCGCAACACCCCGAATTCCAGCTCGCCGACTCGAGGATTGATAGAAGTGGCTCCTCCTTGACGGAAGAATCGAGTTCCCGCACCTGTTTACTGCTGGTTAATCAATTGCCGGGCAAGGCTCCGGGGACGAGTGTTGGTTTAAAACTGGCGAGGCGGGTCGAAAATGGGCGAGGGGCAAGCGGGATTTCGGGGTTTCAGATAGTCTCTAAATGGCGATTCCTCCGCTGATACCGGGGTTCCTATCAAAAATCCCTGAGCGTAGTCCACGTTCATGGATTCAAGTATCGATAGCGTAGCGGAGGTTTCGATGAATTCTGCCGTTGTCTTCTTACCGAAACCTCTTGCCACGTCGCACAGGGCTTTAACGAGAATCTGATCATCGGGATTTTCCGCCAGGTTGCGAATAAAAGACCCGTCGATCTTGACTATGTCAACGGGAAGCTGCCGTATGTAATAGAAGGAAGAGAAACCTACGCCAAAATCATCAAGGGTAAAACTGCATCCCAGGGCCTTGATTGTTTCCATGAGCTCTTTTGCCGCATCAAGATCCTCCAAGGCGGCCGTCTCGGTAATTTCAAACATGAAATTTGTCGGATCAGCGCTATAACGATCGAATGCTTTGGTCAGAGTGGGCAGCAATTCGGGATCCCGGAACGCATGCGCCGACAAATTGATGGAAAAATGGACTCGCTGCCCGTTGTGCTGTATTTGCGCCGACTGGGCGATCGCTTTCGTAAGCACCATATGATCGATTGCATGAATAAGCCCGGTCTGCTCAGCGGCGGGGATAAACAGATTGGGGGCAAGGACAGTCCCATCATCATCGAGCATGCGCAGCAGCACTTCATAATGATTTATGGATTTGTCCGGAATATGCATGATGGGCTGAAAGTAGAACAGGAACCGCTCATGTAAAAGCGCATGCTCGATTTTTTCTTTCCAGTATACAAGCGTATGCATCCGTTCACGGGTCTTCTCTTCATCGGAAAACAGGTGCCAGCCGGCCCGTCCCGCTTCCTTCGCCTGATACATCGCCAGGTCCGCTGCAGCCAGCAAGTCGTGCACGTTGTTTCCATGCTCGGGAAATAGCGCAATTCCAATGCTGGCGAGCGCTTTGTGGGTACGGCCATTTACTGTTATCTGCCCCTTGCTCAGGGAAGCGAGCGCGTTCTTCGCGACCTCTATTGCGCCCTCCGCAGTGGTTTGCGGCAGTATTACAGCGAATTCGTCACCTCCCAGCCGTCCCAGTATATCGACGCTGCGGATACTGCCGAGCAGCATGCGCGCCACCATCTTCAGAAGCGCGTCGCCGGCCTGGTGACCGCTTGTATCATTGATATATTTGAACTGATCCAGGTCAAAAAAGAGCAGCGCGCCCGAATGCTTATAGCGGGCCGCGAGGTTCAGCATCTGCTCCAGCTCCTCCTGGAAGCGCCGGCGGTTGAATAAATCGGTAAGCGGGTCGTGATCCGCCAGCCATGCAAGCCGCCCTTCCGCCCGCTTGTGCTCGGTCATGTCGAGTCCGACCGATAATATCGCCGGATCCTCGGCTGTGTGGCGAGTCAGGCGGGAATGAAGCCACAGGATATGCCGAACAGAGGCGTCCTTGCATAGCACGTTCGCTTCGTGGCGTAGTTGATC
>DASSHJ010000207.1:0-12518 GCA_035692965.1 Nitrosospira sp.
GAAAGTGTCGTGGCGAGTGGTTGCAGGGTGAATGCGCCTGACTCCATATATGCTGCCTTGAGCAGCAAATCGGTGAGAAACGCTTCGCTCAGCCCGGTATCGGCAATTTTTACGGGCACCTGTGGAACGGTCTCGAAGAACTGGCGCAACTGGCAGGATGCAAGAAATCCAAGCCCCATCAGCGCCTGGCCGAGATCACCGCCTTCCTGCTTTTGGCGCACCATCGCCTGCGCCAGTTGCGCCGCTGATATTACGCCTTCACTAATGAGGCGTTCACCGATCGTGCCGGACATGAGCCGCTAGTAATGCGTGGGTCAAAAATTTAAAGCCGTGCCGCGGGGTCCGCCACAGAGGAAAATGCGCCAGGAGCCCAGTCATCATCTATGCCGTTGTAAAGGTAAATCCGCGAAGGGCGACTATACTGATAATAAATATTATTCTTCGCAGCAAAAATAGCTGGAAAAGTTAGACTGGAAACGTTTCAACTCCAACTCCTCTGGTTATAACGGCCGACTTTGCCCGCAAGTGACCCCTGCGGCCGCTTTTTTATTTTTCATTCACTTGAAATTCAGAGCGACAGCACCTATTATTAGCACTCGTTGGCGTAGAGTGCTAACAATGTGAAATCCATTCCGGGAACTCGGCGTGGGTCGGGTTTCGGCAGGTTTTTATTGGCTTAATTTTCAACAGGAGAAGAAACATGAACATTCGTCCCCTACACGACCGTGTCATTGTCAAGCGACTGGAAGAAGAACGCAAGACTGCGTCCGGCATCGTCATTCCTGACAGTGCCGCAGAAAAGCCCGATCAAGGCGAAATTGTCGCCGTGGGCAAAGGCAAGGTCGGTGATGATGGAAAAGTACGCCCACTGGAAGTGAGAGTCGGTGACAAGGTGCTGTTCGGGAAATATTCCGGACAAACGGTAAAGGTATCGGGAGAAGAACTGCTCGTGATGCGTGAAGAAGACATCATGGGCGTTGTTGAAGGCTGATCAAGAGACGGCCTACTCAATATTTTCGGCAAATTAGGAGAAAGAGATCATGGCATCGAAAGAGGTTAAATTCGGCGATTCGGCTCGCCACAAGATGGTTACTGGGGTCAACATTCTGGCCGATGCGGTCAAGGTTACACTCGGGCCAAAAGGCCGCAACGTTGTGTTGGAGCGTTCTTACGGCGCACCCACCATTACCAAGGACGGTGTGTCCGTCGCGAAGGAAATCGAGCTGAAAGACAAGTTCGAGAACATGGGCGCCCAAATGGTGAAGGAAGTGGCTAGCAAGACTTCCGACGTGGCGGGCGATGGCACCACCACTGCTACTGTGCTGGCGCAGGCGATCGTCAAGGAAGGCATGAAGTATGTGGCCGCCGGAATGAACCCCATGGACCTGAAGCGGGGTATCGACAAAGCAGTTGGCATAACAGTCGAAGAATTGAAGAAACTTTCCAAGCCTTGTACGACTGGAAAGGAAATCGCGCAAGTGGGCAGCATCTCCGCCAATTCAGACCCCGAGATTGGAAAGATCATCGCCGATGCGATGGAAAAAGTCGGCAAGGAAGGAGTCATTACGGTTGAAGATGGTTCCGGGTTGCAAAATGAACTTGAAGTGGTCGAGGGGATGCAGTTCGACCGCGGCTACCTTTCGCCCTATTTCATCAACAACCCCGACCGCCAGATCGCGCTGCTGGAAAATCCTTTTGTCCTTTTACATGACAAGAAGATTTCGAACATACGGGACCTGCTTCCGGTGCTCGAGCAGGTTGCCAAGGCAGGCAAGCCGTTGCTGATCATCGCGGAAGACGTGGACGGCGAAGCGCTGGCGACGCTTGTGGTCAATAATATCCGCGGCATCCTGAAGACCTGCGCGGTAAAGGCGCCGGGCTTTGGCGACCGCCGCAAGGCCATGCTGGAAGACATTGCCATCCTGACCGGTGGAACGGTCATTGCGGAGGAAGTGGGTCTCTCATTGGAGAAAGCGACCCTGAAAGACCTTGGTCAAGCCAAGCGGATCGAAGTCGGGAAGGAAGAAACGACGGTGATCGATGGCGCAGGCGATCCTCAGGTTATCCAGGGCAGAGTCAAGCAGATCCGGGGTCAGATCGAGGAAGCTACCAGCGATTATGACAAGGAGAAATTGCAGGAGCGCGTGGCGAAGCTGGCCGGCGGCGTGGCCCTGATCAAGGTGGGTGCGGCGACCGAAGTTGAAATGAAGGAGAAGAAGGCACGTGTGGAAGACGCCTTGCATGCGACCCGGGCCGCGGTCGAGGAAGGCATTGTCCCGGGGGGTGGCGTAGCTTTGATACGTACGCGCTCTGCGCTACAGGGAATCAAGGGTGACAACAATGATCAGGATGCAGGCATCAAGATTGTTCTGAGAGCATTGGAAGAGCCTCTTCGACAGATTGTCGCCAATTGCGGCGATGAGCCTTCTGTCGTCATCAACAAGGTCATGGAAGGCAGCGGCAATTTTGGATACAACGCCGCAACGAGCGAATATGGCGACATGGTCGCCATGGGCGTCCTGGATCCCACGAAGGTGACTCGGTATGCCCTGCAGAATGCTGCTTCGGTCGCAAGCCTGATGCTCACTACGGATGCGCTCGTTGCCGAACTGCCCAAGGAGGAATCCGGGGGTGGCGGCATGGGTGGCATGGGTGGCGGTATGGGTGGCATGGGCGGCATGGGCGGCATGGATATGTAAGAACCTTGCCCGGCCATTTCCGGTGCTACATGAAAACCCCGCTACGGCGGGGTTTTTGTTTGAAAACCATGGAGGGGATCTCGAATCAAGCCGCTTCAGACTTTGTTCAAATGTTCCTTAAATATGTTATGTTCCCGCGTCGATCCGCCTAGGGGCGTTGGTCGAAGTAATTGCGGGTTACGCGTGCTGAAGGGTGTGTCCGGTAAAACTGTTAAAATAGGGCGGGAATGTGCGTGATGAAGGATTATCCGCACGCCTTGCTTGTCGTCCATAAGCCATTTCGGCTAGCCGATTTGAAACATGAGGTCCACGCGAGCGGTAAGGGTTCACGAGTAGAAAATGAGCGGCAAGGCCCACGGTTACAATCCTGGATTTCCAACATGACCCCAGATCAGTATTGTCAGGAAAAAGCGATACAAAGCGGTTCAAGCTTCTATTACAGTTTCCTCTATCTGCCTTTGGAAAGGCGACGGGCTATTACTGCGCTTTACGCATTCTGCCGTGAAGTGGACGATGTCGTGGATGAATGTTCCGACCCGCTGGTGGCGCGCGCAAAGCTTGCCTGGTGGCGGGTGGAAATCGGGGCCATCTTCGCTGGCGGGGATGCAAGGCCCAGCCACCCCGTAGCCAGGGCACTGGCTTCCGTGGCCAAGCCGTTCAATCTTACGGCCGAACGGTTGAACGCAATTATAGATGGGATGGAAATGGATCTTGATCACAGCAGGTATCCTGACTTCGATACGCTCCGCCGCTATTGTTACCATGTGGCCAGCGTGGTTGGATTATGTTCTGCGGATATATTCGGATATCGAAATCCTCAGACGTTAAGTTACGCTGAAAATCTGGGCCTTGCATTCCAGCTCACCAATATCGTTCGTGATGTGGGGGAGGATGCACGGAGAAATCGTATTTATATCCCTCAGGATGAGCTTGCACGCTTTGGAGTTACCGAAGACGATATATTGAACGCTCGCGAAACACCCAATTTTCAACGTCTCGTACAGTTTCAAATCGAGCGGGCTGAGCATTATTATGACAAGGCCTTTTCGATGCTTCCGGGAGAGGACCGCAAAAGTCAGCGGCCCGGCATTATCATGGCAGCCATTTACCGTACTCTGCTTGACGAAATAAAGAGAGACAACTGCCACGTCATGCAACAGCGGGTCAGCTTGACACCTGTACGAAAGCTTTGGATTGCCTGGAAGACCTGGATGAAAGGTTAATCGATTATCTTATTATCTTATCCAGCCCCGCTTCGATTTTTCCGTCGACTTCTATCGACTTCTATTTACACAAAAGTCCATCGAGCATGGGATCCTGCTATCCGGATAGTCAAGGCGGATAGGCGCTTGCGCGTCTTTTCCATATGCTCGTTACTCGTCAATGAATGATTTGAATCGCTATCGCCCGCCGGTGGGTTTGCTGAAGGAGCGCGTCATCCTGATTACCGGGGCAGGGCAGGGTATAGGGCGAGCGGCTGCGCTGGCGTACGCGAGCCATGGCGCGACCGTTATTCTGCACGGGCGCAATGTCAGGAAGCTCGAAAGGGTCTACGACGAGATCGAGGCGCTCGCAGGTCCGCAACCCGCAATTTTTCCGCTTGATCTTGAAAAGGCTGGAGACAATGATTTTGCGTTGCTCGCTGAGTCCATCGAAAGGCAGTTGGGCAGGCTTGATGGCATATTGCATAACGCGTCGTTGCTGCCAGGGCTTGCGCCGCTTGAAACACACACGCTGGAGCAATGGCTGACAGTGCTTCGTGTCAACCTGGCTGCTCCCTCGGCGTTGACCCGCGCGTGCCTGCCGCTACTGAAGGCTTCCCCCGATTCCCGCGTCGTCATGACTTCCGAAACGCATGGTCATGTTCCCGCTGCATACTGGGGAGCTTTCGCCGTCGCGAAAGCAGGGATCGAGGTGCTTGTCAGGATACAGGCGCAGGAATGGGAAATCATGCCCAACGTTCGCATCAACGCGATCATACCGGGCCCCGTGCACTCGCCGCAGCGATCCCGGACACATCCGGGCGAGATCAAGCAAAACCTGAAGCAACCGGAGGATCTCATGCCTGTCTACCTGTACCTGATGGGTCCGGACAGCAACGCGTTGAGCGGCGAGATCGTAACGTGCTGATCCTGCTTCAGGGATCTTCGGACGGCGCTCGTGCCGTGTCTCCCTACCGTCAGATCGCCCGAAATTTCCATCTCGCCGGCACAAACCATTATAACCATGCTCAGAGCGGCGTTGTCCGGATTCAGGATGGGCTGATGTAGGGAGGAGAAACGGGTATAATGGATTTGCACAAAAACGGCGCGAAAGTGGCGGAATTGGTAGACGCACCAGATTTAGGTTCTGGCGCCGAAAGGTGTGGGGGTTCGAGTCCCCCCTTTCGCACCAGTTAACAGTAGCAGTCATTGTGCAATTATTCCTTCATAATCCCGTGGCGGAACGCCGCACGATCTTATCAATTGCCGGGAAATTCAATGGAAGCAAATGTGGAAGAGCTGGGGGCGCTGGAGCGTCGCCTTGATGTTTCTATTCCTCAAGAGAAAATCAGGACCGAAGTCGAAAGTCGCCTGAAGCGTTTGGCGCGGACAGCGAAAATTCACGGTTTTCGCCCTGGAAAGGTTCCGCTGAAAATCGTTCAGCAGCAATATGGCCCGCAGATACGCCAGGAGGTGATCGGTGACGAGCTAAAAAGGAACTTCGGCGAGGTTATACGGGAAAAGAACCTGAGAGTGGCGGGTTATCCACGCTTTGAACCGAAAAATATTGAGGAGAATGCTTCTGCGTTTGAATTTAGCGCTACGTTCGAGGTCTATCCCGACATAGTGCTGGGTGATCTGGGTTCAGCCCGGATCGAGCGGCCAATAGTTAGCGTGGCCGAGGGGGATGTATCCAGGACGATAGAGACGTTGCGAAAACAACGGGTCCATTATGAGCCGGTGCAAAGGCCGGCCGAAAAAGGCGATCAGATCACGATTGATTATCGCGGTACTATCGACGGGCAGGAGTTTGCAGGCAGCCAAGCCGAGAATTTTACCCTTGTGCTTGGGCAGGGTAGATTGCTCAAGGATTTCGAGGATGCGCTCCTCGGAATGAGTACGGGTGAGAGCAGAACATTTGAAGTTAACTTTCCTCCGGACTATCATGGTAAGGAGGCTGCCGGCAAAACAGCGCGCTTCGAGGTGAAGTTGCATGAGGTAAAAGCACCGCAGCTGCCCGAACTCGATGCAGAATTTGCGAAGTCACTGGGAATTGCAGACGGCGATATCGAAAAGTTGCGGGGGGAAGTCCAAGTCAACCTGGAGCGCGAAGCATCGAATAGGGTGAGGGCACGGATGAAGGAGCAGGTCATGCAGTGCCTGCTCGACACCGCGAAAAGCGAGGCGCCCAAAGCGCTGGTGGAGATTGAGCGGGAACGCCTGATGGAGGACGCGCGTCGCGATCTCGCTGCGCGAGGCATGAACAAGAATATGCCCCTACCCCCGGAACTGTTTAATGAGCGTGCGGAGCGGCGCGTAAAACTCGGCTTGATCCTGGCGGAAGTCGTGAAGCTTCACGGCTTGCAACCCAAACCGGAACAGGTGCGTGCTATTGTGGAAGATATCGCGCAAAGCTACGAAAACCCGTCGGAAGTGGTCAAGTGGCATTACGCGGTGCCGGATCGCCTGAACGAGGCAGAATCTTTAGCGTTGGAAGAGAATGTTGTAACGTGGGTGCTGGAAAAGGCTACGGTCGAAGACAAGCCAGTGATGTTTGACGAATTGATGGGAAGAGCGGCATGATTCAGTGGAAGCAGGAGGATATGGAACCCCGCAGCCTTGGGCTGGTGCCTATGGTTATCGAAACCAGCGGGCGAGGCGAGCGCGCTTACGATATTTATTCTCGCTTGCTGAAGGAGCGTGTGATATTTCTCGTGGGGCCGGTTACCGAGATATCCGCCAACCTGATTGTGGCGCAACTCCTGTTCCTGGAGTCGGAGAACGCCGACAAGGATATTCATTTTTACATCAATTCACCTGGCGGCCTGGTTTCTGCCGGAATGGCAATCTACGATACCATGCAGTATATCAAGCCGGATGTGAGCACGCTCTGCATCGGCCAGGCCGCTAGCATGGGATCGTTATTGCTGGCTGCCGGGGCCAAGGGGAAACGTTTTTGCCTGGCAAACTCGCGCGTCATGATACATCAGCCTTTAGGGGGGTTTCAGGGCCAGGCTTCGGACATCGAGATACATGCGAGGGAAATCCTGTTTCTGAAACGACGCCTGAGCGAGCTTCTGGCAAAACACAGTGGTCAAAGCATGGAGACGATTGAACGGGACACGGATCGGGACAACTTCATGAGTGGAGATGAGGCTGTCAGCTATGGTCTTGTCGATGCTGTGCTAACCTCTCGAAATCAGAGCGCGAGTTGAAATACGGGGGTATGAGGTTCACCTTCAGGAACACCTGCTCATAAACGCGAGATAACACTATGTCAGAGAAAACGGGTGGCGAGAAACTGCTTTATTGCTCCTTCTGTGGCAAGAGCCAGCATGAGGTAAAAAAGCTTATTGCTGGCCCATCGGTATTCATTTGTGATGAATGTATCGAGCTATGCAACGATATCATTCGTGAGGAAATACAAGGAGCGGAAGCGGCGAAGCTGACGAAATCGGATTTGCCGGTTCCGCACGAGATATGCCAGATTCTTGATCAGTATGTAATCGGCCAGGAACAGGCGAAAAAGATCCTGTCCGTTGCTGTTTACAATCATTACAAGCGCTTGCGGACCATCAACAAGGCGGGCGAGTCCGACGACATCGAGCTGGCGAAAAGCAACATCCTTCTGATCGGCCCTACTGGCTCGGGAAAGACTCTGCTCGCGCAGACGCTTGCCCGTCTGCTCGATGTGCCCTTCGTCATGGCAGATGCGACAACCCTCACCGAAGCGGGTTACGTTGGGGAGGATGTCGAGAATATCATCCAGAAGCTTTTGCAAAAGTGTAATTATGACGCGGAAAAGGCTCAGCAGGGCATCGTCTATATCGATGAGATCGACAAGATATCGCGTAAATCGGACAATCCGTCCATTACGCGTGACGTTTCCGGAGAAGGCGTACAGCAGGCATTGCTGAAGCTGATCGAAGGAACAGTGGCATCGGTGCCGCCGCAAGGGGGTAGAAAGCATCCGAACCAGGAATTTGTGCAGGTCGATACGACCAATATTCTCTTCATTTGCGGCGGGGCGTTTGATGGACTTGACAAGATCATCAGGGCCCGCTCGGAAAAGGGAGGCATAGGTTTCAGCGCAAGCGTGAGGACTCAGGATGAGCGCAAGGACTTCGGCGTATTGCTGCGCGGGGTTGAACCCGAGGATCTCGTCAAATACGGCCTCATCCCTGAATTCGTCGGCCGCTTGCCGGTGGTCGCAACGCTCGAAGAGTTGGGTGAAGCGGCGCTGATCCAGATTTTGACCGAGCCGAAGAATGCCCTTGTGAAGCAGTACCAGAAAATGTTCAGCATGGAAGGCGGAGTCGACCTCGAATTCCGCGAACAGGCGCTCAGGGCTATTGCAAAAAAGGCCTTGGCGCGCAAGACCGGTGCCCGCGGATTGCGCTCGATTCTGGAAAATACCTTGCTGGACACCATGTTCGATCTACCATCCCTGGAAAACGTCGCCAAAGTCGTGATCGATTACGGCTCTGTCAATGGCGACATCAAACCTATCCTGATCTACTCCGATAAGCCGAAGGTGGCTAAAAGCTTTTAGCTCGGATTTCAGGTTGGCCGATTCTCCGTCTTGATTTTCAGGGCGGCGTCCCCATAACTTCTGCTTGTCTTTTTACAGGTGAGTCAAATGCCCTCTCCAGTCAGTGATCCCAACCAGTTATCCTTGCCATTGTTGCCGCTTCGGGATGTTGTCGTTTTCCCGCACATGGTCATTCCGCTCTTTGTCGGCCGTCCCAAATCCATCAAGGCCCTTGAAGTCGCGATGGAGTCTGGCAAGACGATTTTGCTGGTGGCTCAAAAATTTGCAGCAAAGGACGAGCCAGGCCCCGAAGATCTCTACCAGGTATGCAGCGTTGCGAACCTGCTGCAAATGCTCAAGTTGCCCGATGGCACTGTCAAGGTATTGGTGGAAGGCAGCCGCCGCGCACGGATTGTAAAGGTGACTGATGACGGGAGCTACTTTTCCGGTGAAGCGGCCATGATACCCCCTGACGCAGCGGACAATCATGAGATCGAGGCTATGCGCCGCGCGACGCTGGCGCAATTCGATCAATACGTAAAGCTCAACAAGAAGATTCCTCCAGAAGTTCTCACATCGCTCAGTGGAATTGATGAAGCAGGCCGTCTCGCGGATACCATTGCTGCCCATCTGCCGCTCAAGCTTGAGCAAAAACAGGAAGTGCTGGAAATTTTCGATGTGCCGAAGCGCCTGGAACACCTGCTCGGCTTGCTGGAAACCGAACTTGACATCCTTCAGGTCGAAAAGCGCATTCGTGGAAGAGTCAAGCGGCAGATGGAAAAAAGCCAGCGCGACTACTACCTTAACGAACAGGTGAAAGCCATTCAGAAGGAGTTGGGGGAAGGCGAAGATGGCGCCGATCTCGAAGAGATCGACAAGAAAATCAAGGCTGCCCAGATGTCCAAGGAAGGACGGGCGAAGGCGGAAGCAGAACTCAAGAAATTACGCCTGATGTCGCCCATGTCGGCTGAGGCCACTGTTGTACGTAACTATATCGATGCGCTGGTTGCCCTTCCCTGGAAGAAGAAGAGCAAGATCAGCAGGGATCTGCATGTGGCCGAGACGGTACTCGAAGAGGATCATTATGGCCTTGAAAAGGTAAAGGAGCGCATCGTCGAGTACCTGGCGGTGCAGCAGCGTGTGGATAAGCTGAAGGCCCCGATTCTTTGCCTGGTTGGCCCTCCAGGAGTCGGCAAGACTTCACTGGGCCAATCCATTGCTCGCGCAACGAACCGGAAATTCGTGCGCATGTCTCTTGGTGGCGTTCGCGACGAGGCCGAGATCCGGGGGCATCGCCGCACCTATATCGGATCGATGCCGGGCAAAATTCTTCAGAACATGACCAAGGTGGGGGTCAAGAATCCGTTATTCCTGTTGGACGAAGTTGACAAGATGGGGATGGACTTCCGGGGCGACCCCTCCTCCGCGCTGCTCGAGGTGCTGGATCCCGAACAGAATAATTCCTTCGTCGATCATTATGTCGAGGTTGAGTACGATTTATCCGACGTGATGTTCGTCGCAACCGCCAATACGCTGAACATTCCTCCTGCGTTGCTGGACCGGATGGAAGTGATCAGACTGTCGGGTTATACCGAGGATGAGAAGCTCAATATTGCAATCCGGTACCTTTTACCCAAGCAGATAAAAAACCATGGGCTGAAGGAAAACGAATTGACGGTTTCTGAATCGGCGTTGCGGGACATTACCCGATATTACACCCGGGAGGCTGGCGTCCGGGCCCTGGAGCGCGAGATTTCGAAGATATGCCGCAAGGTGGTGAAAGCCCTTCTGCTGAAACGCGATCAAAAGAAGATTGTCATCAACGGCCGAAATCTCGATAAATATCTGGGCGTGCGACGTTACACGTATGGCGTGGCGGAGGAGAAGAACCAGGTGGGACAGGTTACCGGCTTGGCCTGGACAGAGGTGGGCGGTGAGTTGTTGACGATCGAGACAGTTGTGCTCCCCGGCAAGGGAAAGACCATTACGACCGGAAAGCTCGGTGAAGTGATGCAGGAGTCTGTCCAGGCGGCGCTGTCGGTAGTTCGCGGCCGATCGCGGACGTTAGGAATTTCCGATGATTTTTACCAGAAGAACGATGTACATATCCATTTGCCCGAGGGTGCGACGCCAAAGGACGGACCGAGCGCGGGTATTGGAATTTGTACGGCCATGGTATCGGCGCTAACGGGCATCGCCGCGCGAGCAGACGTCGCCATGACAGGTGAAATCACGCTGCGCGGAGAGGTGCTGCCTATCGGTGGGTTGAAGGAAAAGCTGCTTGCCGCGCATCGGGGTGGAATAAAAACGGTGCTGATTCCCGAGGATAATGTCAAGGATCTGACGGAAATTCCGGAGACCATCAAAAACCGTCTCGATATTCATCCTGTCAAGTGGATAGACCAGGTGCTGGATATGGCACTGGAGCGCAAACCAGAAGCGCTTCCCGTCGTTCCTCCAGCAGTGCCTACCCCGGTAGCGGTGGAAGGGGACGCGTCAAGTACAGTCATCAAGCACTAGCTTTGCTCCGGGAACCTCTGATCCAGAGGTTCCCGAGGTTTTCCTGGACTTGAGCCCGGAATAAAATTCAGTGCGGCCTCATGTCCTTTCAAGGGGAGCCTGAGCTGCTTCAGCGTATTTCCAGGTGATAATCCATCGTCTTCAACAATTAGCGGGAGCGGCAGCAGACCAACGCTTCTTCTCTGCCCATGCAGGCGTCCGCGCTGTTTGCCTCGCGGCTCATGCTATAGCGGTTTACGAGGTACCCGAGAGCAAAAACTGAGCTTATGGTGGCTATGCCCCGTTTTGCACGGCAATTGGAGAGCGTCCTGAGCTCTATAGACGTCTTTTAAATATTTCCACAATCGCTTGACCAAGCACAAGTGGCTTGATATAAAACCAATTGCAGGGTTTTTGCAGCTCTCTCAACAATAACGAAAGGGGAATCACGTGAATAAATCTGAACTGATCGATGCCATCGCAAAGTCTTCCGACATTTCCAAAGCATCTGCCGGCAATGCTCTGGACGGAGCATTGACCGCAATAAAAAACGCATTAAAAAAAGGTCAAACCGTAACGCTGGTCGGATTTGGAACTTTCAGGGTAGGCAAGCGAGCAGCGCGCACCGGTCGTAATCCCCGCACCGGCGCAGCGATCACGATTAAAGAAGCAAAAGTTCCCAAGTTTACTGCTGGCAAGGCGCTCAAGGATGCAGTAAACTAACGGGTTTTTGACGGGGTGCTTAGCTCAGTTGGTAGAGCGTCGCCCTTACAAGGCGAATGTCGGCGGTTCGACCCCGTCAGCACCCACCATCAGTCGGGCAGGTTGAATTTGCTGGAGTGGTAGTTCAGTTGGTTAGAATACCGGCCTGTCACGCCGGGGGTCGCGGGTTCGAGTCCCGTCCACTCCGCCAGCTTTTCACGTTGAACAGGCGAACGCAAGTTCGCCTTTTTTTTATTCGCTCTCCGAATCTCTACAATGTTTGATTTTGTTCATAAGAAAAGACGCATCGTCCAGATGATCCTTGGCCTGGCGACGCTGCCGTTCCTGTTCTGGGGCATTGAATCGTACCGCAATGCCGGGGGGGACGACTCTATTGCCGTGGCCGCGGGAGAGAAGATTTCGCGGCAGGAGTTCGAGCAGGCTCTCCGTAATCAGCAGGAAAACCTGCGGGGAACGATGGGCGAGAGGTTTGACGAAACCCTGATGGAACGGCCAGAAGTGCGCGCCGCAGTGCTGGACGGGTTGATCCAGCAGCGCCTGTTAAGGCAGGAGGCGGACCGCGTCGGATTGGCCGTCTCTGATCCGCAGTTGATAGAAATGATTCAGAACATCTCGGCTTTCCAGGAAGACGGGAAATTCTCCAAGAAACGATACGAGGAGTTGCTAAGGGGCCAGGGGATGACGCCAAAAGCTTTCGAAGCGCGCGTCCGGCAGGACCTCATGCGCCAGCAGCTCATTTCCCCTTATCAGGAACACGGTTTTGTTCCTGCATCCGTTGCAGAGAAGATCATGCGATTGAGTGAGGAGAAACGCGAGATCAGCCTGGCTAAAATACAGCCCGAGCAATTTTTATCCCGGATGAAA
>DASSHJ010000208.1:0-6052 GCA_035692965.1 Nitrosospira sp.
TGGCGGACCCCTGACCGAGAAAAAAGTAAAAAAAGTAACGCTTATACTGCCTGACGGCACGGAATACGGGAAGGAAGGCGAATTGAACTTCGCCGCGAGCCAGATCGATCCTGCGCTGGGAACGCAGCAATTGCGAGCAACGTTCGATAACAGCGAGCACCAGTTGCTGCCGGGTCAATTTGTCCGCGCGCGGGTAACGACCGGCGAGCGCAGCGGCGTCTTCCTCGTGCCGCAGCCTGCGGTGCAAACATCGGACCTGGGTAAAAGCGTGTATGTCGTCAACAGCAAGAACGAAGCGACGGTGCGTCCCGTCGTGGTTGGCCACTGGATTGGTACAAACTGGGTCATCCTTGATGGACTGAAAGCCGGCGACAAGGTCATCGTCGACAACATCATCAAACTTCGTCCTGGAACACCTGTTGCACCTCATGCTCCGGGGGAGAATCCTCCTCCGCCTGCTTCGCCCGCTGAGGAAAAGCAGGCTTAGAGGACCCAATGGGCAGTTCATTTTTCATTACGCGGCCGATTTTCTCGTCGGTCATATCCATCATCATCGTCTTGGCGGGACTGGCCGCAGCAATGCAGCTACCCATCGCCCAATATCCGCAGATCGCGCCCCCCACGGTGCTGGTCACAGCCACCTATCCTGGCGCCAGCGCGGAAACTCTGACAAAAACCGTTGCCGCTCCCATTGAAGAGCAGTTGAGCGGAGTGGAAAATCTCCTCTACTTCAGTTCGGTGGCGGATTCAAGCGGTACCTTGACCATCACCGTCACCTTCGACGTAGGCACGGATATTGACCAGGCAACTTTCAACGTCAGCAACCGCGTCAACATCGCGCTGCCGCGCCTCCCCGATGAGGTACGGCGCACGGGATTGATCATACAGAAGCGCTCCAATGACATTCTCCTCGTCTTCATGCTCATCTCGAAGGAGAAGGGGAAATACGACCCGCTGTATCTAAGCAATTACGCCACCCTCAACCTGCTCGACGAACTCAAGCGAACCAAGGGTGTCGGCGATGCGATCGTATTTGGCGGACAGGACTATTCGATGCGTATCTGGTTGCGCCCGGACCGGATGGCGCAGCTCGGCGTGACAACAACGGATATTGCCACAGCAATCCAGGCGCAGAATGCGCAATATGCGGCGGGCAAGATCGGGCAGGAGCCGGCGCCTGCGGATCAGCAACTGGTTTTCACCGTCAATGCGAAGGGGCGCCTGCTGGAGCCCGAGCAATTCGGAAATATCATCCTGCGCGCCGAGGGGCCCGAAGGCGTCCTCCACCTTCGGGATGTCGCCCGGATCGAACTAGGAGCGCAAAGCTATGATGTACGCACCGCGCTGAATGGGCAGCCGGGCGCTGGTATCCCCATCTTTCTGCAGCCCGGGGCCAACGCGCTTGAAACGGCGGAAGCGCTCATGGCGAAGATGGATGAGCTGAAGCAGCGTTTCCCCCCGGGGATGGATTATGTCGTGCCTTACGATACCAGCAAGTTCGTCAAGGCATCGATGTGGGAAGTGGTCAAGACGTTGGGCGAGGCGATGGTACTGGTCATTGTGGTGGTATACCTGTTCCTGCAAAGCTGGCGCGCGACTCTCATTCCGATCATTGCAGTACCCATTTCCCTGATCGGTACTTTTGCCGGCTTGTGGGTATTTGGTTTTTCGATCAATACACTCACCCTTTTCGCGATGGTTCTGTCCATCGGCATTGTCGTGGACGATGCAATTGTCGTGCTGGAAAATATCGAGCGCCTGATGGACGAGGAGAAACTGTCACCGCTCAACGCTGCCATTCGCTCGATGCAGCAGGTCGCGCGCGCCGTTGTTGCCATCGTGCTGGTGCTCTGCGCCGTGTTCGTGCCGGTGGCATTCATGGGCGGCATTGCGGGCGAGCTCTACCGCCAGTTCGCGGTAACCGTGGCGGTCGCAGTCGTCATTTCCGGCATGGTGGCGCTTACGCTCACTCCAGCATTATGCGCGATCCTGCTGAAGCACACTCACGGGGAATCCGCGTTCTTTCGTGCATTCAACGGGGGATTTGGGCGCCTGACCCATTTTTATACCTCGATGGTGGACACGACCATTCGTCACAAAATCATTGGAGCCGTCGTATTCACCGGCATTATCGGCATTTCGATCTATCTGATCGAAACAGTTCCAGGCAGCTTCGTGCCGCCGGAAGACCAGGGTTACGTGGTCACAGCCACCATTCTTCCTGACGGCGCGACGCTCGCGCGGACAACCCGGACAGCTGAAGCGGTGCGTGCTGCGATAGCGCAAGACCCGGCCGTTGCGCATCAGTTCGTGGTCAACGGCTTTGACCTCATCGGAGGAGGGAACAAGACGAGTTCGGCGACGATGTTCGTCGCGTTCAAGGATTGGTCGGAGCGCACGGAAACCGCCGAGGATATTGTAAATAAACTGATGGGTATCGGGATGCAGCAATCGGATGGAATCGCGATTGCATTCAACCCGCCCTCGATTCGAGGCCTGGGTACGGCGGGGGGATTTGAAGTGTATGTGCAAAGCCGGGCCGGTGGCAGCCCTCTCCAGCTTGCAGAGGTCATGAATAATTTCATCGCCGCGCTGAACCAGGAACCGCGCCTGGCCGGCATCGCGACTTTCTTTCGACCAACCGTGCCGCAGTTCTTCATCGAGGTGGATGAGCCCAAGGCTATTTCCCAAGGGGTGAGAATCGCTGATATCTATGCGACCTTGCAAAGCACGATGGGATCGCTTTATATCAACGATTTCAACCGCCTTGGACGCACCTACCGGGTTCAGCTCCAGGCCGAGCCGCAATATCGCATGAAGCCGGAAGATCTGGGCAGGGTCTATGTTCGCTCTCAGTCGGGAGCAATGATTCCGCTTTCCGCCTTGAGCAAAATAAGCACGGTTGTCGGGGCTGAACAACTGGAACGGTACAACGGCTTGCTTTCCGCAAAAATCCTCGGCGGAGGCGCACCGGGCGTGAGCTCCGGCGAAACCATAGAGCTCGTGGAAGAAATTGCGGAAAAAAACCTGCCCAGCAATTATCAAATTGCCTGGACCGGGCAGGCTTTCCAGGAAAAACGCACGGGTTCTGCGGCCGTATTCGCGTTCAGTTTCGCAATCATCATGGTATTCCTCATCCTTGCAGCGCAATTCGAAACCTGGGCGCTACCCCTGGCTGTCATCATGGCGGTACCGTTCGCGTTGGCCGGGGCGCTGCTCGCCGTGCTGGTAAGGGGGATGCCGAACGATATTTATTTCCAGGTGGGATTGATTACACTTATAGGGCTTGCCGCAAAAAATGCCATCCTTATCGTAGAGTTCGCCACCCAAAAAATGAAGGAAGGCATGCCTGTTGCACAAGCAGCGGTCGAAGCTGCACGTCTGCGCTTCCGCCCGATTGTCATGACTTCGATGGCATTCGTGCTAGGCATCCTGCCGCTCGTATTCGCAACAGGCGCGGGTGCAGCGGCACGGCGCTCAATGGGAACGGGAGTGTTGGGTGGAATGCTTCTCGCCACATTCGTCGCTACTGTTTTCATTCCCTTGTTTTTTACCTGGCTGAGCCGCAAGCGCATACAACGACCGGATGAAAACGTGCGAAGGGAAAAGCTGGAGGGAACTCATGATCTTGCTCCTGAAGAAATGTAGCAGCGCCTGGGAGGCGCGCTGTTCCAGAGCCAGAGCGCTTATGTTGCTCCCCGGCGTGTTGCTCTCCAGTCTCCTGCTCGCCTCGTGCGCAATGGGGCCCGATTATTCCCGGCCCGCTATCGATGTCTCGGATAAATTCCGCATGGGGGAAACGGAGGGGCAATCCATTGCCAATCTTCCGTGGTGGGAGCTTATTAACGACGAGCAGCTTCAACTCCTGATCAGGCAGGCGCTCCTGGGAAACAAGAATTTGAAGCAGGCGGTCGCAAGCGTGGAAGAACTCCAGGCGCGTTTGGGCGTCGCCCGGATGGATTTCCTTCCCAAATTGGATATGAATGTCAATGCACCCGCTTTCGGCCGCATGGGCGGTTTTCTTTTCCCGGGGTTTCCGACTCCCTACAGCTATTTTGGCCAGGCCACGCTGAATTGGGAGATCGATATCTGGGGCAGGGTTCGACGTTCGAACGAAGCCGCACTCGCCGATCTCATGGCGCGAGAGGAAAACCGCCGGGCGGTCGTGCTGACCCTGGTCAGCAACGTGGCGCAATCCTACTTCGATCTGCTGCAGTTCGACATGCAGCTTACCATTGCCCGCAACGCGCTCCGCTCGTGGGAAGAATCCGTTGCGCTCTCCCAGTCGCAACTTCGCGGAGGCACCATATCGCGCCTCGACCTGGATCAATTTAACGCTGAGCGAGCCAATGCAGCCACAAGGGTGGCGGAACTTGAGCGGATGATGGTGCAAAAGGAAAACGAGTTGAGCGTCCTGTTGGGAAACAATCCCGTAACAGTCGCCCGCGGCCGCTCTCTGACTGAACAGGTGATCCCCCCTGAAGTGCCCGCCGGTCTTCCTTCGGAATTGCTGCAACGCCGTCCCGACATACTGCAGGCTGAGAAAACACTGCATGCGGCAACGGCTAGAATAGGAATGGCCAAAGCCTCCCGCTTTCCCAGGCTCACCATTACCGGTTTTCTCGGCGTTGCGAGTCCGGCCTTGTCAAAAATATTGCTCTCCGGAAGCGAGTTCGGCGTTGGAGGACTGGGATTGGCGGGTCCATTGCTCAACGCCCAAAGCTTGGGTCTGGAGCAGCGCGCGGCGGAGGCTCAGGCAAGGCAGGTGTTGGCGCAATACGAGCAATCTGTCCTGGTCGCGTTCAAGGAAGTCGAAGACGCTCTTGTAGCTGTTCGCACATCTGCCGACCAGCGCAGGGCGCAGCAAGAGCAGGTTGAAGCGCTGCGCTCAGCGCTGAACATATCGAATCTGCGTTACAAGGGCGGCATTACCAGCTATGTGGATGTGCTTCTCGCCAAGCGAAATCTGTTCGACGCCGAATTCGCGCTCGCCTCCACGCACCGCCTCCAGCTCGCGTCGGTTATCCAGCTCTACAAGGCTCTGGGCGGTGGATGGGCTCCGGGAATGGGAATGACAAGCACTTCATTCCCGGGGGCAGGCGGCTAAGCGAATTCGAGTCTCTTCCCCGCTCCAGCTTATCTGCAACCCGCCTTCCCCTCGCTTTCACGGGCATTTCCAAGGAGCAGGCAATCTCTCCCCAATCGCCCAAGCAAGACCGGCAAGAGCATTTGCGGTCGAGACATGATTGCCCTAATCTGAAATCGGGCACTCTTTTTGCCACAAAACCGGGGGGTCGGGTATATGGATGTAACAGGGCAATCGACGAACCCCACTGTTCACAATAATCCCTACGTTTCCTCCCTGCGCGCTCCCGCGCTTGGTCTGGCCGTGCCTTTATTCCTGGCTCCGATTCTACTTCTGGGTTGCTCGCAGAAAGCGCCCCAAAGCCCACCCCAGCAGATCCCGGAGGTGGAAGTCATTAACGTGATTACGCAGACGGTTCCTGACGAGCCGGAATTTATCGGAAGGACTGAAGCCTTCCGCCCGGTAGAAATTCGGCCCCAGGTTACGGGAATTATTCAGGCGGTCTACTTCACGGAGGGGCGCAATATCCACAAGGGGGAAAAACTGTATCTCATCGATCCGGTTCCCTTCAAGGCTGTCTACCTTAACACCGAGGCGAGAGTGGCGCAGGCTAGAGCGCGGTTGATCCAGGCGGAACAGAACCTGGCCCGAGTGCGGCCTCTTCTGGAAGCACAAGCGGTGAGCCAGAAAGACGTAGACGATGCGGTGGCCGAAATGCTGGCAGCGAAGGCTGCCCTGGAAGGCGCGCGAAGCGACCTGGTCAGGGCAAAATTTGATTTCGATAATACCCTGATCACCGCGCCGGTGAGCGGACGGATAGGTCGCAGTAATTTTTATGAGGGCAGGTTGGTCTCCGCCCAGACCGCTCTTCTGACCACCATCGATCAACTGGATCCGATGTATGTGAACGTGAGCGTGCCTGAAAGCTATCTTCTGCGGCGCCGCCGCGAACTCGCCGAGCACAAG
>DASSHJ010000209.1:0-15022 GCA_035692965.1 Nitrosospira sp.
TGGTCGGGCTCGTCGTATTTATCCTGAGCGTGGTCATCCAGTATGGCCTCGCGCATGTGCCGGCCAACCAGGCTGTCGTGATCATGCTGTTCGAATTGGTCGTTGCTTCGATCGCGGCTTATTTTTTTGCGGACGAGGCGATGACCTTGAGGGAATGGGCGGGTGGAGCGATGATTGTTTCCGCAAGCCTGTTTTCGGCGAAAATAAACCGCAAGCAGTAGTCTCACAGCAGGTCCGGCTTTTCGAGCACCCCCGGATTTTACGGTGGGAGTGCTTGAGCGGTTTGAGGGTGCTGAGGGTGCTGAGGTCGAAAAAAGAACAGTAATAAGAGGGCATATTATGTCTCATCATATCGTTTTTCTGGAACGCGATTCAGTCAAAGCACATATACGCAGACCGAAATTCGAGCATACCTACGAGGAATATCCGCATACTGCTGATGATCAGGTTGTGGAGCGACTGCGCCCAGCAACAATTGCAATCATCAATAAGGTGCAGTTGAGCGAGGAAACTCTTGCACAGTTACCCCGGCTGCAACTAGTGGCCGTTTCGGCGACGGGGTACAACGTCATTGACATTGACGCGTGCCGCCGCCGAGGGATTGATGTCGTCAATATCCGCAATTACGCGATCCACACCGTGCCGGAGCATGTGTTCGCACTGGTGCTTGCACTGAAGCGGAACCTGTTGGCCTATCGGCAGGAAATCGAGCAGGGGGCGTGGCAGAAATCAGAGCAATTCTGCCTGTTTACCCATCGCATCCGCGAGCTGCGTGGATCAACCATGGGGATCATCGGAGAGGGTGCAATTGGTCGGGGCACGGCAGCCCTTGCGCGAGGTTTTGGCATGAAGGTATTGTTTGCATACCATCCATCATCGAAAAAGAAGGATGTCATTCTCACCCCGTTTGACCAGGTTCTTGCCGAATCGGATGTTCTCTCGTTACATTGCCCCCTGACTCCGGCAACTAGAAACATGATTGGTATCGATGAATTGCGCAAAATGAAGCGCGACGCGCTATTGATCAATACCGCCCGGGGTGGTCTGGTCGATGAAGCGGCGCTGGTACAGGCCCTCGACGAAGGTCAGATTGCCGGCGCGGGTTTCGATGTGCTCACCACCGAGCCGCCGGTAGCGGGTAATCCGCTGCTTGATGCGCGCCGTCCGAACTTCATCTTGACCCCGCACGTGGCCTGGGCTTCAGACGAGGCAATGCAGGTTCTCGCTGACCAGTTGATCGATAATATCGAAGCGTGGGCCGCGGGCAGGCCTCAGAACCTGGTCACATAGAAGCTTTAGGTGGGAGCCTGGGACTCAGAAGAAGTAATTGGCTGAAAAAATACCTTCGTTATTGTGATCGTAGCGATTCCATTCGACTCTCACGTCAAGATCTCGGGAGAGCGCATAACGGGTAATAAAATGAGCAGAGAAGAAACGTTTGCTTTCGCCCAAGACAAAAACATCGTAACTGCCGGCGAATTTGACTCTCAAATTTTCCGTTATATCGTAATACATGCCGACCTCCGCGTCTCCGCCCAGGCGGTAATTCTGCCTTAAATGATCAGAAACTTCCGCCTTCAGGTCGAGGAACGAATACAGCAGGAGCGGCGAGAAAAAATCCGGCCGATAGGAAACGCCCCTTCCATAACTGCCCTTCAAGGAATTGCAGTAGCCACACGTGCGGTCTCTCAGCGTGTCGATTCCCAGATCTGCGCGCCAGGAAGACTTCGGAAAGAGGGGATCGTAGGGATTGAGCGATGTAATGGAAAGGAATTTTGCCTGATCGAGCCTCAGGCGGTCGGACTCCGCATAATAACGGAGCTTGAAGTCCATAAAAATGATTTCCGAGTCTTTATCGTATCCTGCGGCTCTGGCCATCAAATCATGGTAAGCGGGGCGATAGGCGAATTCGAGGAATGGCTCGTGAGAATTATGCCCTACCGCTAATCGAAAGCGATCCGTGCCATGGCCCTCGTGGGGGGCGCTCGAGAAGCGCTTGACGATGCCTTCGAACTTATCGCCCGCGTCTTGCAGGCGACTTCTTGCCAATAATACCGAGCGGGGGATTTTTATTTCCTTGTCACTTTTTTCCTGCATGCTTCGATACTGCAAATAGTCCATGTAGGCATTCAACAGCAGCGCTTGTGATGGTTGGGGAAGGCTGCCGAAAGCGGGGCTCTCCACCGAGAGGTCCCCTTTGATCATGTCTTGTAATATCCGCTTCTCGTCTCCTGTCATCCTGAGCCGTTTCTGATTCATCTGGTTGACCACCGCGGGGCGATACACGATCTCTTTTACCAGCCCTTCCTGTGCCATCACCGTTTTTACGGTGTCGGTCGGGATTACACTAAAGAAAAAGGAGTCTTTTAACCTGAGATCCGGATTGGCGACCTCCAGCAGCGAAAGCACATGATAAGAGCAGTTTTCCTGAAAATAATAATAATCAAAATAGGTTCCTCCGAGTTCCCATAAGTGCAACAGCAGCATGTTCAACTGATCCGGGCTAAACTTGAGTTCATACTCCCAAAGGTCGCGGCTTTCCCAATTGTTGTATTCCTGCACCTTGGTGTAATAAGGGAAAATGGCGAAGCGGCCTTTAAATGAGCCTATCAAACCCCTTAGCGCATACAGAAAAGCATTATCCGTATCGGGAATCGCTGCGTAGTTTGCGCCGTAGTTCAACAGATTGTTTCCAGTGCCCGTCCTCCTGCTATCGATGCGAAGCAGGGTATGCCCAAACATCGATGCAGGATTGTTCATGAAATAAGATGCGAATACGAGGGTGGCGCCGCCGGGGTCCAAAGTATCCATCCAGCGGCCGAGCCGATCACAGGTCTGGATTTCCAGGCGGGCGAGATCGAAAACCAATTGCTGCTTCAGCCACTTGAATCGCGCCGGAAAGTTGCACTGGGGGTGTTCCTTGCCCTCTGGAATCTCGCTCAGGGGAACAAAGAAGCTGGCGAGGGTGGCTGCCAGCTCTGCTTCCGAATCGGTTTTTCCGTGCGGAGAATTGAAGAACTCCATTCCATCGGCTTCACTGACCGTGCCGACAAAAGGTCTTTTGTCGTACTTTAAAAGCAGATGCCAGACTCGTTCATGGGCAAGCTTTTTTTGCCTGACTTGCTGTTGCAGTTCAGCCAGATAATCCGAAGCGGGGTTGGATTTGGAATGAGCAGTTACAGGGAAAAGGCAAAACCAGCAAAGTAACGCAACTACGAGGCAAGCAGGCTGCACAGGTGAACCATGGAGTGAACGATATCGACACGGATACGGGCTTTCGCCCGTATCCGGTTACTATTTTTTAATCTAACGCGGATACTTGCGTATTACAGGATTTTGCAAGTGTGGGATGACGATTTAACTGCTTCTCGAGATGACTTAGCAATTCGGTTGAAGTGGTCTGGTCACTCATTACCAAGCTGTCAAATTTCTCCTGGACCATCGCGCCAAATTCCTGCTGGCTGGATGCCGGGCACTGGTACAAGCTGGCAAGGGTATTCAAATTTTCACCTTTGCCTTGCGCCATTTCCTTGATCAGGCTCGTGTAATTTTCCTGGGCGAACACTTCACGCTCTTTGGTCAGGTTTACCAAACCATTGTCACCGCAATTTGAAGTCCCGAATGTAATTCCGAAAGTTTGAGACCCGAATGTCCCGTTCGTTGTTGCAGCAAGGACCTGTTCCCCGCCTGGTTTCGATCCGACAACCATTGAACCCAGTCCGCAACCTGCTGGCCCATATCCAGCGGCAAAAACCGAAACGGGAAGTAAAAACAGAGAAGCTGCTACTGCAATCCGGCTATATCGTCCCATAATTCTCTCCCTATAAAGAAGGTTACTATCAATTCAAATCTGGATCGATGGGTCTGGTAACTCACCGATAATTTGAAAGAACTTAATTTTTAAATGCTTCTTAACCACTTCAATGATCTGGAAAAAATTAATATTCTTCTTCTCCAGACGAGATTGAATTTACTGAACGTTTGCTCACCTGTCAAATAGTTATTCATATCTCGGCTGCATACAGCCGGCGTGGCGATCCGCTTGCTTGAGCATTTCCCATACTGGCTTCTTCTGGCCTGTTTTTGGGAAATTTTGCCAAAGGAGGCCATGTTCGATAGCGCTGAGCGGCTCGCATGTCACCGTGGCTCGCCCGGGCATGCTCTCCGGGCAATAGTTGACAAGCCATGCACCCTTCGCTAGTCTCCTACGGTTCGGTTTTCGCCTGTCCCCTCAGGCAGGCGATTCCTGTGATCGAGTCCATACCTCAAGTATTCTGAATTTTAGTTTGCAGTTAGCTATAACATTAACCACGGAACAGGAGAGACTGATGGAACTTAAGGGATCAAAAACGGAAGGAAATCTGAAAGCCGCTTTTGCCGGGGAATCCCAGGCAAACCGCCGCTACCTCTACTTTGCAAACAAGGCGGATGTGGAAGGGCAGAACGATGTCGCGGTGGTATTTCGCTCCACTGCCGAGGGCGAGACTGGCCACGCGCACGGGCACCTTGAATACCTCGAAGCGAGCGGTGATCCGGCGACGGGCCTGCCTATCGGGGCGTCGAGGGAAAATTTAAAAGCAGCCATTGCCGGCGAAACTCATGAATACACCGACATGTATCCCGGCATGGCCAAGTCTGCGCGGGAAGAAGGCTTTGATGAGATCGCCGACTGGTTCGAAACCCTGGCGAAGGCTGAGCGTTCTCACGCCAACCGCTTTCAGAAAGCCCTGGACAGCCTGACTGACTGATTACCCATATCTGAAGGATATTCTGGACCGCTTGCCGGTCCAGAACATCCGCGCTCTTTGCTTCAAAACTTCTCGCCCCGCTTCTTGTCTACTGCTTCCACGAAGTGTTTGATGTTGAATTCGTCTATCCGACATTTGCATGACCACCCGAGAAGGTAGCCTCGAGGCTCCAAAGCGTCATCCGCTCGATTGGGAAAATCCCGATTTTTACGACGAGCCCAAGCTGTTTACCGAGATGGAGCGCGTCTTTGACATTTGTCATGGCTGCAGGCGCTGCGTCAACCTGTGCACTGCTTTTCCCCGGCTGTTCGATTTGATCGATGACGGACCGACTGGCGAGCTGGACGGGGTCGATAAACACAAATTCTGGGAAGTAGCAGATCGCTGTTATCTCTGCGATATGTGCTCCATGACAAAATGCCCTTACGTACCACCGCATCCGTGGAACGTCGATTTTCCGCATTTGATGCTGCGTGCCAAGGCTGTCAAGCATAAGAAGGGTGACGTCCGTTTCAGAGACACCTTGCTTTCCAGTACCGACGCAGTGGGCAAGCTGGCGAGCATTCCCGTGGTTGCACAAACAGTCAATGCCATGAACAAGTCTCCAGCGGTCCGCAAGCTGATGGATACTACGCTGGGCATTCATGCCGAGCGCAAGCTGCCCGAATATGCCAGCCACAAATTCCGGGGCAAAGCGCGGCCAAACGCTCAGCACGAGGTCCGTGACGGTGCCCGGACACGGGGCAAGGTGGCGATCTACGCAACATGCTACGTCAATTACAATGAACCCGGTATCGGACATGACTTGCTGAAAGTTCTCGACCACAACGGGATTCCGGTGCGCTTGGTGGAAAAAGAGGCTTGCTGCGGGATGCCAAAGCTGGAACTGGGTGATCTTGCCGCCGTGAAGGAACTGAAAGAAAAAAACATTCCTCCCCTGGCAAGGCTTGTAAAAGAAGGATATGCGATATTGACGGCTGTGCCGTCATGCACGCTGATGTACAAGCAGGAATTGCCTCTCATGTTTCCCAATGATGAGGACGTCAAAGCAGTTGCCGAAGCGATGTTCGATCCGTTCGAGTACCTCATGCTGAGGAACCGGGACGGCCTGTTGAAAACGGAATTTACGAAGCCTCTCGGCAATGTTTCCTACCATATTCCCTGTCATTTGCGGGTGCAGAACATCGGCCAGAAGACGCGTGAGTTGCTGCAAATGATTCCAGGGACGAAAATAAACACAGTGGAGCGGTGTTCCGGCCACGATGGGACTTGGGGTGTCAAATCCGAGCATTTCGCGGAATCCATGAAAATCGGAAAGCCCGTTTTCAGGCAAATGGCAACCCAGGGTCCGGATTACATCAGCTCGGATTGCGCCATTGCGGCGCGCCATATCGAACAGGGTATGGGTGAACAGGGAAAGGGCGGTAGTCCTGGTAAAAAGGCGCAGAAAGAGCACCCCCTGACGCTCCTGCGGATTGCCTACGGGCTGGAGTAGCTCGAATAAGCGATAAGCGTCGTAAAAAAATTATCCACCAAGCGAGCTGAAACATGGATCGAGTTACCCACGATAGCCTGCTGACACTGGAGGCTTATGCCAAGGCAAGGCAGGAATTCCGTGCGCACGTCATGGCGCACAAAAAAAACCGCACGATCCACCTTGGAAAAAATGTAACACTCATATTTGAGGATGAATTGACGGTCCGGTATCAGATCCAGGAAATGCTCCGGGCGGAAAAGATTTTTGATGAAAACGGCATACAGGACGAGCTGGAGGCCTACAACCCGCTCATTCCCGATGGCACCAACTGGAAGGCCACCATGCTGGTCGAATTCCCCGATCCCGTCGAGCGCGCCGCAAGGCTGCGGGAACTGATCGGAATAGAAGACAGGGTATGGGTGAAAATAGAAGGCTTCGACCCGGTTCATGCGATTGCCGACGAGGATATGGAGCGCGAGACAGAAGAGAAGACCTCGTCCGTGCATTTCCTGCGTTTTGAACTTTCCCCGGCGATGATCGACGCGCTGCACAATGGCGCATCGCTGAGTATGGGTATTGCCCACTCGAGCTACGATGCGTCATGTGATCCCGTTCAGTCGGGTGTGCGAGATTCGCTGATAAATGACCTGGTTGCTACTGACGGCGCTTCATGATGAAGAGATTATTCCTGTTGCTATGCTGGATACCGGTGTTAGTGCCGATAGGCGCGTACGCCGAGAAAACCATGGATTACGAGTTTGATAATGAAAAGCCATGGGCCGAGATACAGGCACAGTTGCCGCCGTATCCGAAAACTGAAAATCTGCTGCAATTTGATGCCGGGCCAGCAAGCACCAATTCGCACTATGTCGACATATCCTCCCTTTCCCTGGGAGAAGATGGCGTTGTCCGCTTCAGCCTCGTGATCAAGTCTGCTTCGGGAGCAATGAATGTAAGCTATGAGGGGATACGCTGCCAGACCGCCGAGAAAAAAACGTATGCGTACGGGCGCAATAATAATACCTGGCTGGAGGCAAGGGCGTCGAGATGGACGGATCTCGAAAATATCGCCCAGAACTATGCACAACGGACGCTTTACCGTTATTTTTTCTGCCCCCTTGGCATCGACATGGTAAGGGATGCGGATGAGGCGATTCAGGCCCTAAAAGCAGGCGTGAATCCACGTGCAGTGCGGTATTAGGAACTGGAATTGGTACTCAAGTCCGCAACTTATCCCCAAACCCTATCGCGATCGCTCGTATAGCGTTTTTGCGCGCATTCCCATGCGGCAATAGCCTAGAACTGGCCCGGGTAATTTATCGACCAAGGCCCGGAATTGGTCAACATGATTATCGTTGATCTGGCCTGGAATGACAGGCAGATAGGCAAACTCAAGGCCCAGTTTCCGTGCTTCAGATTCCATTAATTCATGCCCCGGATGAGCGCCGCCATCTTCACTGTCAGGCCGGTTACAGATCACGCTCTTGAACCCTGCCGCTTTGATTTCGTTGAGGTTCTCCGCGCTGATTTGTGGAGTGATTGAAAAATTGCCGTCGATTTCAGTAATTTTCATATCGATATCTCCAAGGAAGATGCAAGGAACTCGACTTTTTCAGATACATTCTACCGCAATCCGGTTAGGAGATTTCGTCAGAGTAGAACCATGTTGTCCCTATGGATGAGTTCGGGTTCGCCCAGATAACCCAGGACCGCTTCGATTTCGTTACTTGTCCGGCGCAATATCCTGCGGGTTTCCGCGGCGCTATAATTGACGAGTCCGCGTGCAATTTCGTTTCCATGGGGGTCGAGACAGCCGACCACCTCCCCGCGTTCGAAATTCCCACTAACGTTCGTAACGCCGATCGAAAGGAGGCTTTTCCCGCCTGACGTGAGCGCTTCCACCGCGCCTTCGTCCAAGGTGATGTTGCCTCGCATTTGCAGTTGATCGGCAAGCCATTGCTTACGTGCGGCCAGGGTCATGGTTTCCGCCAGCAGTTGCGTACCGATGGCCGTCCCGTGCGCAAGCTGCATCAGGACGTCCGGCTCATGTCCGGAGGCGATGACAGTATGTGCGCCGCTGCGGGCCGCCCGTTTCGCGGCAAGCACTTTTGTGAGCATGCCGCCCCGTCCGATGCTGCTGCCTGCGCCACCGGCCATCGCTTCAATCGCAGCATCGCCCGCCCTGGCTTCCCGCACAAGCGTCGCTTTAGTATCTTTGCGGGGATCGGCTGTAAACAGCCCACCTTGATCAGTGAGAATCACCAGCACATCGGCTTCGATCAGATTGGTAACCAGCGCGGCCAGCGTGTCATTGTCCCCAAACCGGATTTCGTCGGTTGCCACGGTATCGTTTTCGTTGATGACGGGAATCACATTCATGCTCAGCAATGTGGTCAGGGTCGAACGGGCATTGAGGTAGCGTTTCCGGTCCGACAAATCCTCATGGGTCAGCAACACCTGCGCGGCGTGAAGGTCGTGGGCGCGAAAGCATGATTCATACGCCTGCACCAGACCCATTTGCCCGACCGCGGCCGCGGCCTGCAGCTCGTGAACCGCTTGTGGGCGCCTTTTCCAGCCCAAGCGTTGCATGCCCTCTGCAATAGCGCCGGAAGATACCAGCACCACCTCCTTGCCCACTTCCTTCAGCCGCGCGATTTGCTCGGCCCAGCACGCAAGTGCACCGTGATCCAAACCTTGTCCCTGGTTGGTGACCAGGCTGCTGCCGACCTTGATGACGATGCGCCGTGATTGCTTTACGATGGACTGCATGAGGTCAATCTTCGCTTGCTTTTGACGCTTCCTGCTCGAGATATTCCATGATCGCGTAGGTCAATTCCTTGCAGCCTTCGCCAGTTATGGCCGAAATGGCAAAACTTTTCCCCTTCCATCCCAGGTTCTGGATGAAGTTCCTGCAGGTCTTTCCGCGCTCCTGTTCGGGCAGAAGATCGACCTTGTTAAGCACCAGCCAACGCGGCTTTTCATAGAGTGCCTCGTCATACTTCCTGAGTTCTTCAACGATCGCTTTCGCTTCACGCACCGGGTCTACTGCCTGATCATATGGTGCAACATCCACGACATGGAGAAGCAGGCGGGTTCGGGAAAGGTGTTTCAGAAAGCGGTAGCCTAGGCCTGCGCCTTCCGCAGCGCCTTCTATCAATCCAGGTATATCGGCCACGACGAAGCTGCGATTCTCATCAACGCGCACCACCCCAAGATTGGGGTGCAATGTGGTAAACGGATAATCCGCCACTTTCGGGCGAGCGGCCGATATTGCCCGTATAAGCGTGGATTTACCTGCATTTGGCATCCCCAGGAGCCCCACATCGGCTAAAACCTTCAGCTCCAGTTTAAGCTCGAGCTCTTCTCCCGGTTCGCCCGGAGTAAACTGGCGAGGCGTACGATTGGTACTGGATTTGAAGTGGAGGTTGCCCAGTCCGCCTGTGCCCCCTTTGGCGAGCAGAACCTTTTCGCCATCGCGCTCCAGATCCGCGACCACCTCTCCGGTAGCGATATTGGTGATGACTGTGCCGACAGGCATGCGAAGAGTAATATCTTCAGCACTTTTTCCGTAACAATCGGAACCGCGTCCGTTTTCCCCGTTCTTTGCGCGAAAAATACGTGCGAAGCGGTAGTCGACGAGCGTGTTGATGTTGCGGTCGGCAACGGCAAAAATGCTGCCGCCCCGTCCGCCGTCTCCTCCCGAAGGACCGCCCCTTGGAATGTATTTTTCACGACGGAAGGCGGCCGCTCCATCTCCACCTTTACCAGCGATGACCTCTATCATTGCCTCGTCTATATATTTCACGGCATGTGTTCTTTAGTATGTACAAACAAAAAAGCCCTATCATAATCGATAGGGCTTTTTTACATCAAAATTTGAAGGGTCAAGCCGGAATAATGCTTACTGTTTTCCGTTTTTCAGAACCTTTGAATCCGAAGTTCACCGTACCGGTGGCCTTCGCAAAAAGCGTATGATCTTTGCCCATTCCCACGTTATTTCCTGCATGAAAGCGGGTGCCGCGTTGCCGCACGATGATGCTCCCTGCAGGAATCAACTCACCGCCAAAACTTTTCACGCCCAAACGCTTGGAATTTGAATCGCGTCCATTCCTGGAACTTCCGCCAGCTTTTTTATGCGCCATACAATCCTCCTAGGCCGAGATACCGGTGATCTGGATCTCGGTGTAATTCTGCCGATGCCCCTGATGTTTCTGGTAGTGTTTGCGCCGCCGCATTTTAAAAATACGCACCTTATCGTGCCTGCCCTGCTGAAGAACAGTAGCCTTGACTGCGGCGCCGCTCAATATCGGCTTGCCCATCGATACATTCTCGCCGTCTGCAATCATCAATACCTGGTCAATCACCAGTTCACTGCCGATATCTGCGGGTATTTGTTCTATCTTAAGCCTTAGGCCGTTTTCGACACGGTATTGCTTGCCCCCGGTCTTTATAATTGCGTACATCCTGTCATGCTCCATTGATTGCAATCGCTGCCTCGCCCGACGATTCTGAGGGCGGGCAAGGAAAACAAGTATTATACGCAGCCGGTACATTTCAGTCAAACTACTACGCCTACCGAGTTCTAGAAGAAGAGAACCAAAAATTTCAGGAGCATAGCGAACTTGACACGTTGGCGGCTACGTTTCTACCATGGCAGCTTTTTCCGGGAACCTTTGTGTCAATTGAACGTATCAGGAGCCTGATCGCCAATGATATGGCCGCCGTGGACTCAGTCATTCGCGAGAAACTCTACTCCGATGTCGTCCTTATCCGCCAAGTAAGTGAATACATCATCAATAGCGGGGGAAAACGTCTGCGTCCCGCACTCGTTATTCTTTCCGCCGGTGCGTTCGGTTATTCCGGAAAATATCATCACGATCTTGCAGCGATCGTTGAATTCATTCATACCGCCACGTTGCTGCACGATGACGTCGTGGATGCTTCGGAACTGCGCCGCAGCAGGGCGACGGC
Organism: Nitrosospira sp.; assembly: GCA_035692965.1. Classification (GTDB taxonomy): domain Bacteria; phylum Pseudomonadota; class Gammaproteobacteria; order Burkholderiales; family Nitrosomonadaceae; genus Nitrosospira. The sequence goes on from DASSHJ010000209.1 coordinate 11,197, forward strand.
GAATGCATTGTTCGGTAATGCTGCGAGCGTACTGGTAGGAGATTTTCTCTATTCCAGGGCATTCCAGATGATGGTCGAAGTGGATAACATGCGCGTCATGAGGGTACTGGCTGATGCGACCAACACGATTGCCGAAGGCGAAGTGCTGCAATTGCTCAACGTTCGCGATCCGGATGTCGATGAAGAGAACTATTTGCGCGTGATCCGCTACAAAACCGCCAAATTGTTCGAGGCTGCAACCCGGCTCGGAGCAATACTTGGTAACGCGAGCGCGGCCGAGGAAGAAGCGATGGCGGTGTACGGCATGCATCTTGGCACGGCATTTCAGTTGACCGATGATATGCTGGATTATTCCGGCGATTATCAGGAAACCGGTAAAAACCTGGGGGACGATCTCGCTGAAGGTAAGCCGACGCTGCCACTCATCTTCGCAATGAGAACCGGATCAAGTGCACAGGCTGCCATCATCCGCAATGCCATAGCGCAGGGAGGCGAAGGGGGATTTCAACCTGTCCTGGAGGTTATCCAGCAGACTGGCGCGTTAGCCTACGCGCGCCGGCGGGCTCAAGCCGAATCGGACACAGCTTCCAAAACCATTTCATTATTGCCTGATTCGGATTACAAGGAATGCCTGCTGCAACTGTGCACGTTTGCGGTTGCCCGCAATTATTAGAAAGTCTCTGAGGATACTTCCTTAAAACAAAGTCCTTACATTTAGGATTTGCTCGAATACCGCTTCGTGCGTACAATTGCTGCCCACCCGCTTGCTGGCTCGGGTTCAATGAAGCGGGTTATTAAGCCGGTTTGAAAACGGGATCAATTCGGGGTGTAGCTCAGCCTGGTAGAGTACTGCGTTCGGGACGCAGGAGTCGGAGGTTCGAATCCTCTCACCCCGACCATTTTTTTCCAACGTCAATCTTTTTGAAAACTCGGCATATCGGTGCTTTTTGAACCCCCGCTCTTATAGGCGTTTCACAAAAAACTGAAAATGCTGGCTGAGTAAAGTATATTTCCCGGTTTGGTTTCTTGAACCCTCTCCCCGCCCCCTCTCCCAACCGGGGAGGGGTTAATTCTCCCTCTTTTCCTGTTGTTACTACGTCCACAGCGGCTGGTGGAGCTGGTAAAAAGCAAATAGCCGCCAACTCACCTGGTTTTCCCTGAGGCTCTCACCGGCATCCAGGAATAAAACGGGCATGAAGAAAACAATCTGCGGGCAAAGTGTTGTAGTGGGATATTGCCTGTTTTCCCCGCTCCCACGGGTGGGAGAGGGGGCAGCGGAGAGGGTGTTACAAGTTGCATATGTCCGTGCAATCAGTAGAATGACTTTCATGTTTCATAATCAGGAAACGCACCTTGCGGGGGCTCACCAAAGGAATTCGAGCGTTGGGTAGAATCCTGTTTCTCATCCTTGTTGCAGTACTCTTCTTTTTGCTGATACGCAGCTTCGCCCGTTCGCTCAGGAAACGCCGGGAAGAAATCGAAAAGGCGCAGCGCTCACTCGAAGGGGAGGATATGGTTCGCTGCGTTCACTGCGGGGTACATTTGCCGAGAAGTGAAAGCGTCGTTTCAGAAGGTAAGTTTTTCTGTAGCGACGAGCACAGGCGCTTGCACCTTCAACCCTAGCAATTCTCTCGGCCCACTCGGAACGTGGCGGAGTTCGATGAAACCGGGATTGATGGAGAGGGGTACCTGGGGAACACACGCTTCATCCCGTCACCCAATTTTGACGAACGCCCGGAAGAATGCGGCGTCAATCTGCTGGTGATTCACAACATCAGCGTGCCCCCTGACGATTTTGGCGGCGAGGGGGTGATCGAGCTGTTCACGAACGTGCTTGATCCTGAGGCTCACCCGTATTACCAGCGGCTTAGGGGTCTAAAGGTTTCCGCGCACTTTTTCATCCGCCGTCGCGGCGAAATCATCCAGTTCGTGTCCTGTGAAAAGCGGGCGTGGCACGCTGGTGAATCATGCTGGCAGGGCAGGGGGCGATGCAACGATTATTCTATCGGTATAGAGCTCGAAGGGAGCGATTGCATGCCGTTTACCAACGCGCAATACGCTGCGCTCGCCTCGCTCACCCATGAGCTACAGGAGAGATATCCCATTCACGATATTGTAGGCCATTCCGATATCGCGCCCGGTCGCAAGACTGATCCTGGTCCCTGCTTTGACTGGGCTCGTTACCGCACCGCGATCAGCCACCGTCGCTGAGCCGCTCGGCCTCCGCCGGTTTTTATTGCCTATATTCCAGGCGACCCGCTTGGATTTACCGGGCCGATGCGCGACGCTTTTCCTTTTCCACTGAAGCCGTATTGCCGCGGGCAGGAACGGGAAAGGCGCCGATACCCTGGCCCTGGAGATAATCCTCGTAGCTTCCCTTGAAATCGGTGATTCCTTCCGGCTCCATTTCGATAATGCGGGTCGCCAGCGACGACACGAATTCCCGGTCGTGCGAAACGAAAATGAGCGTACCCGTATATTTCTCCAGTGCGCTGTTGAGCGACTCAATCGACTCCATGTCGAGGTGATTGGTCGGTTCGTCCATCAGCAACACATTATTGCGTTGCAGCATGAGCTTCCCGAAAAGCATGCGTCCTTCTTCTCCCCCGGAGATGACTTGCACCGATTTCTTTACCTCGTCGCCGGAAAACAGCAATCTGCCCAGGATGCTGCGCACGGCCTGATCGTCGTCATTTTCCCGACGCCACTGCGTCATCCAGTCGGTAAGCGTCACGTCATTTTCAAAGTCCGTAGAGTGGTCCTGTGCGAAATAGCCGGACCGCGCTTTTTCGGCCCATTTCACTTCGCCCGAGTCAGGGACGAGATCGCCGGCGATACAGCGTAGCAGCGTCGTCTTGCCGATGCCGTTAGGGCCAATGATGGCGATTTTCTCGCCCGCTTCGACATTCATGCTGAATTTGTGGAATAGCGGCTTTTCCATGCCGGGAAATTGCTTGCTGATGCTTTGTATGGAAACAGCCAGCCTGTGCAGTTTTTCGCGTTCGTCCACTTCGATGCGGATATAAGGATATTGACGGCTCGAAGGTTTGACATCCTCCAGTTTGATTTTTTCTATTTGCCGAGCGCGGCTCGTGGCTTGGCGCGCCTTGGAAGCATTTGCAGAGAAGCGGCTGACGAATGCCTGCAATTCGGCGATCTGGGTTTTCTTTTTGGCATTATCCGCGAGCATGCGCTCTCTCACCTGGGTGGAAGCGATCATGTATTCGTCATAGTTGCCGGGGTAGATGCGAATCTCGCCGTAGTCCAGGTCAGCCATATGAGTGCATACGCTGTTCAGGAAGTGGCGATCATGAGAGATGATGATAATTGTGCTTCTGCTCTGATTGATGACGTCTTCCAGCCAGCGGATGGTGTTGATGTCAAGGTTATTGGTGGGTTCGTCGAGCAGCAGGATGTCAGGGTCGGCAAACAGCGCCTGCGCCAGCAGAACCCTCAACTTGAACCCAGGCGCAATTGCACTCATCATGGATTGATGCTGGGACAGAGGAATTCCCACGCCAAGCAGCAATTCTCCAGCCCGCGCTTCCGCAGAATAACCATCCAGCTCGGCGAAGCGCGCCTCCAGCTCCGCGGCATGCATATAGTCCGCCTCGGTTGCGTCAGGATTCGCATAAATTGCGTCGCGCTCCTGTTTCACCTGCCATAGCTCGGCATGGCCCATGATCACCGTATCCATGACGACACAATCTTCGAAGGCGAACTGATCCTGACGCAGCTTGCCGACACGCTCGCCGGCATCGACTGCTACATTGCCCGAACTGGGCTCCAGATCGCCGCCCAGTATTTTCATGAAGGTCGACTTACC
>DASSHJ010000210.1:0-6355 GCA_035692965.1 Nitrosospira sp.
GGCCGGTCAGTTGCTGGTCATGGCCGATGTTCCGAAAGACCGGGTTGAAGAAATCGAAGGCATCATAAAATCTCATCTGCCCCAGGTGGATATAGAGGGGACCGAACCAAGAATACCGGCATTTCCCTGATCCTCGGGCAGTACGCGGGAAATCATGACCTGCCGCTGGGCAGGTCATATTGTGTCTGCTCCCTCGCTCGTTATTGTTGGAAAGTGGATCGGCTTGATTGCCCATGCTGTCCCTTGAAACTGGCCTCCTTTGAAACGATCGAGCATCCAGCAAGCAATTGCAATCACGTCTCAAAATTTCCCCAGGGTTTCGGTTTAGCTTGCACTGGTTTATCATTCGCGCTCCCGAATTGCGAAAACGACGAAAACGATGGCAGGTTTGAGCAAAGATACGCCACGCCCTAGCGAAATAAAACTGCATCGAAAGTCTCGCGTGCTGGAAATTTCCTTCAGTGACGGTCGGATCTTTCAATTTCCGTGCGAATTCCTGAGGGTCTATTCGCCGTCCGCGGAGGTGCGGGGGCACAATCCTGGACAGGAAGTGCTGCAAACCGGAAAGAAAGAGGTCGGGATCAGCCATATTGAGCCGGTCGGAAATTATGCAATTCAATTGAATTTTTCCGATGGCCATAATACGGGTCTCTATTCCTGGGATCTGCTCTATGACTATGGCTTGCACCAGGAAGAAATGTGGCGCCGGTACTTGCACCGAATGGAAGAAGCCGGAGCAAGCCGGGAGCCGGTCACAAGCTCGCGCGGCTTCTCCCCGCACGAGGGGAAGAAGTAGTTTTCTGGTCTGCCCTTCTTATCCAGCCCGACAATCCGACCGAACGTCTCAATAACTTATTATTCATGTCGAAAACCACCCATTTCGGTTTCAATACGGTTGCTGAAGCAGAGAAGGCCCATAAAGTGGCCGGCGTATTCGATTCGGTTGCTGAACGTTACAACCTGATGAACGACCTGATGTCCGCGGGTATGCACCGTTTGTGGAAGCATTTCGCGGTGCAGGCGAGCGGAGTTCAGGCGGGTGCGCGGGTACTTGACATTGCTGGCGGCACCGCTGACCTGAGCGCCCTGTTCCTGGAGCAGGTTGGAGAGAATGGAGAGGTCTGGCTTACCGATATCAATAATTCAATGCTCTCGATTGGTCGTGACCGGCTACTGGATTCTGGCACTGCCGTACCCGTCGCACAGTGCGACGCGGAGAAATTGCCCTTCCCGGGCAATTATTTTGATTGCGTCAGCGTCGCGTTTGGCCTGAGAAACATGACGCATAAGGAGTCAGCATTAAAAGAAATGCTGCGCGTTCTTCGCCCCGGCGGGCGCGTGATTGTGCTGGAATTTTCAAGAGTGTGGAAGCCGTTGCAACGCTTGTACGATGCCTATTCCTTTAATTTGATCCCCGCCTTGGGGGGCGTCATCGCCCAGGATCGGGACAGCTATCGCTATCTTGTCGAATCGATACGGATGCATCCTTCGCAGGAGGAGCTAAAGCAACTGATGCAACAGGCCGGGTTTGAGCGGGTGCAATATTTCAACCTGGCCGGCGGTGTGGTCGCGCTGCACCGAGGTTACAAGTTCTAGGAGCATATCGACTACGCCCGGCTTGCCCGGTCGGATCAATGGATCGGCTATAGGAGAAAATGTGTACAGGCGCATCCTGGTTCCTCTGGACGGAAGCTCTACTTCCGAACGCGCACTGCGAGAAGCCATTGGGCTCGCGAGGGAGCAGGGGGCGCAACTCGAGTTGCTGCACGTGATGGAAGATATCCTGTTTTTAGAAAACGAAGCGTATATCAACTATTCCGAAGTAAGGAAGAGTGTACGGGGGGAGGGGGAACGAATGCTTTCTCAAGCGTTGTCGGCGGCAGAGCAGGCAGGTGTGACAGCAGAACAAAAACTGCTTGATGCGGATGGCGCGCGCACTGCCAGCGTGATTGTCGATGAAGCGCGCCGCTGGGCGGCTGACCTTATCGTTATCGGCACGCATGGGCGTTCAGGTTTTAGCCGCATCTTGTTCGGGAGCGTTGCTGAAGGTGTGGTACGAACGGCTCAAATACCGGTATTATTAATTCGCGGGCACTAGATGTTTCTCTCCGGTGGCCGGACCCGGAAAAAAGAGCATATGCAGACTCGAGAGTAATGAACTGAACAGATTGCTCAATTCCCTGGCATTCTCCTTTTTTTCCTGGAGCCTGAGAATAGGCACTTGGATGCGAGCCGCATCAACTGATCATTATGAGCTTGTTATACCGACAAGCTATCGTAAGCGAACATCAACGAACCCCGGCATTGAGCTCTTTGTCCGCAAGTTTCCTGAAAGGCGCCGTTGATTGTGAATGTAGTCCGCCGCGATTGGCGTTCGACTTTGACTGCTGAGGGCTCTGCTGTATCCCCAATCGGGACAAGTCGAGCACCGCGATTCTTCCGGTAAATATCCTTCGTCATTTCTTTTTTTTCTTGCTCCTCCTACACTCAAGTATTTGAGAGTAAGAAATGGCCGACCTTCGCCCACGGGTACTCTTGTTCGGCGAGCTTCTCGTCGACAGGTTTCCGGAGGGTGATGTCTTCGGCGGCGCGCCATTTAATGTGGCAAGGCATTTAAGCGCCTTCGGCTGCGCGCCTACGCTTGTGACGCGCATTGGCATGGATCAAGAGGGGGGTCACGCCCTGCAAGTCCTCGAAAGCGCAGGGCTGCCGACGCATGGTGTGCAGCTCGATTCCATCTACCCTACCGGGACGGTTGCGGTAAGGTTTACTTCCAGTGGCGTTCATCGCTTCGATATTCTTCCCAATCAAGCATATGACCATATTCATCCGCGCCTGGCCCGCATCGCCGCCATCGCGACCCGGCCGCAACTGGTATACTTCGGAACATTGGCGCAGCGCTCGGATTCCCATCGCGCATTGCGCCATCTCCTGCGCGCAGCAACAGGCCAGCGATTCCTGGACGTCAATTTGCGCTCTCCCTGGCTAGATGTTCCGCGCCTGCACTGGTCGCTGAAACAGGCCGATATCGTCAAAGCGAACGACGCAGAGCTTGATCTCATGGGCGATTTGCTCGATTTGGGTGAATCGACGGCCGAAGCCAAGGCGGAACTGCTCATGCGCCGCTATGCGTTGAAGGGGGTGCTGATAACATTGGGCCCGGAGGGAGCGTGGTGGCTCGACGATGGAGGGTGGATCAGAATCGCTTCTGTACCTGTCGAGGAATTACGGGACACGGTGGGTGCGGGTGACGCGTTCTCCTCGGTTTTCATACTCGGGCTTTTGCACCGATGGGAAGTTCCCCTTACCCTGCAGCGCGCACATCGTTTCGCGGGGGCCGTGTGCGGCATACTGGGAGCGGTCCCCGAACACCCTCGTTTCTACAGTCCCTTCATCAGCGAGTGGTTTCCTGCAGGCTGAAAAGGGTTTGATTTTTTTGATGTAAGGCTCGTGGCGGTACTCTCAACCTTTCGGATTCTTGGCGTCCGGTTCATAAAGCTTCCTGAACATATTCCGCAATTGACTCTTGAGGGCAATCGGACTGATCTGCAATAACGCTTCGATTTCCACATTGGTCTTGCCAGCCTTGATCAAGCTTATTAGTCCTTCTTCCCGCTCCGTTAACACGTCAACTTTCACGTTCGGGCGTAATGCTGCAGGTTGCGGATTGCGCGCGGCAAGCTCCATCTGGCCCATGGCCATATCAAGATAAGGGAGCAGAAATCTCATCGCATTTATGGCGGATATATCAAGCTTCTCATTTGAGCTGAACGCGATATAAAGACTATCCTCTTGTCCGCGCTTATCGCTGACCCCATGTATCAGTGCCGAACGCATGCCGCGCAGCGTCACTCCCAAGGCGCATTGCAAACCATATTCCTCGAGAAGGAATACCGAGTCCCCGCGTCCCAGGATGTAGGGGGCTTTGCCCAAGTGGACCCAGCGATTGAATGCTCCCTGGAGCAGTGGCGCAAGCGCTTTAATGTTTGAGCAATCTGTCCTGATCCCGAGCAGGGCGGAGATAAGGTCATAGCGAATGAAACCTGAGTTGAAATCTCCGCAGGCTGCAAGCATGATTTCGTGTGGCAGGTAGGACTGGATCTCGCCTTGAAGCCATATGAGAAGGTCATAGTGCCGCCGCACGCACGCGCCTTCCTCTATTATGCGAGCGTACCGCTGGGCATGTTCGGGATTTAGTGGAAAGTCAAAATCCATATCTATTATTTCTTCTTGAGGAGTACGAGTCCTGCTTGTAGGAAGGTTTATTCAGGACGGTCTCGCAAATTCTTTCGTAATTCATTATCAACTACTCCTTCTTAGCAAAAACCATGCCTTGATCCTACTTCATTGATAATTGACATAAACACAACTATCTCGAGATGCTGGTGTAAGCATTTCCGGCGTTAATCCGGACGGGCCCTTTGTCCTTGTATAAGTAAATGCGGTTCGATCTCTGGCCCGAATGGAATTTCATTTTTTGCCGGCCAGGCAACTGATCGCTTTTTCCAATACTTGAGCGGACGAGAAGCGCATGTCAGCCATTGCTGGACAAAAAACGACAAATACAATCAACTGCTTGCCGCCTTCACCATCCCGCAAATTTGGCACTATCTGTTAGGCGATGAGTGGCATTGAACCAGGGACCTAGAACGGGGGACGGCTGAAGGGAAACCGGTCAAATGCGCACTCTTTCATGAGTTTCTGAATTCTGGATTGGTACTACCGGTTTTAAGCCGGGGGATCGATTTCCTTGTTGGCAACAATCGTTATTTGATAGAATCGATTCGATGAACAACTCTTGCAGAACGCATGAAAGATGAATTCCGTGTCTTTTCCGGGGGTCTTGACATTCAAGTTGGAGGGACAGCCTGAGGTATCCGCTCGCATTTGTGCCGCCCGTTCTAGTCAGGGAATGCGCGGGCGTGCACTGTTTAAACACTCATTGAATCGGATTATGGTTGGAGATCAGCAGGACCATCTATGAACAAAAAAGAAGTTATCTTCGCACTCACCGTCTTTCTCTCGTTTCCGTTGGCAGCAATGGCAGTACAACAGGTCCAAACCGAGCAATCCCAGGCTCAGCCTCCGCTCCATGGGGACGGATGGCGGCTTGTACGGTCTATTCAGCTCGGTACGTCAAAACACTTCATTCACATGGTGCTGATCGATAGCAAGCGTGATATGGACAAGGCAGTCTATGGGGCCGCCCTCAGCAAGATCTGCCGGTCCGAGCCGGACTTTTGCAGAGTACGGTTCTGGAATGAGGAGCGGCTTGTTCCTAGTGCGATTTCGTTTACAGACGCGCAATTCAAGGGGATGAGAGCCGAGTACGTTTTCAACCGCGCAGGAAATGTGCAGGAAATGCGTTATGCCTGCACGGTCGTGTCTGACAAGAATCAGTGTTTTTCCCATTGATTCTCCCTCTTGTCATGCACCGAAGTTCCTGAAAGGACGGGAAAGCTTATGAAAAGAGATAAGGGATTCAGATGCCACGCCAGTTGATCAGCTCGGGCTCTACCTTCGAGCAGGAGATCGGCTATTCAAGGGCCGTCGTGGAGGGGGACTGGATATTTGTTTCCGGGACGACAGGTTTTGACTACAGCAAGATGACGATTTCCGACGATCTGCTGGAGCAGGCCGAGCAATGTTTCAGGAATATTCAGAGCGCGTTGAATGAAGCCGGCGCCTTCCTCCAGGATGTTGTCAGGGTGACTTATGTATTGCCGGAAGCATCGGATTTTCCCAAATGCTGGCCTGTCTTTCGCAAATACCTGGGCCAGGTTAGACCAGCTGCGATGATGATTGCTGCCGGATTGTCCGATCCCCGGATGCGCATCGAGATTCAGGTAACTGCTCGCCGCGGTTCAAGTAGCTGAATCAGGCAATATCCTGCCTGGAGAAGTAGGGATCTTTTGCTTGTGTCGAATTACAATAATCGATTGAGGGAGGTATGAATGGCTGCAAAAACGAACAAGGTTTTCATCAGCTTTGCGCTGAGGGATATAAAGCTGCGTGATCAACTGCTCGAGCAATTGAACAAGGAGCAAACAACATACTCGTTTGTGGATATGCCGGTCAAGCAGTCATGGGAACCTGCCTGGAAAGAAGAGTGTCGCGAGAAGGTTACCGGTTGTGATGGCGTGATTGCCATCATTACAAAAAACGTTGTGAGGGCAGATGGGCAGTTGTGGGAGATGCACTGTGCCTATGAAGGAAGGATGCCCGTGCTGTTGATCCATGGCGATGCCGAAAAATTGCCCTCGAAACTGCCTGAACCAGTGGGAAGCCGTGAGATTGACGCTTGGACCTGGCCTACCATTTCGACCTTCCTGAACAGACTATAGAAGTTCAGCCA
>DASSHJ010000211.1:0-3626 GCA_035692965.1 Nitrosospira sp.
GAAATCTTTCGAAATCTGACAAAGCCATGTCAGCATCCGTGTCATCGGACATGCGCGATACGAAGCGATTGACGCGGTAGGCATCGGGCCAGTCCGCCTCCACGGCTACCGCATCAAAGCCCTCTTCCTCAATCAACCGGCGAGTGATTTCAGCACGCACCCGGTAAAATTCAGCTGTGCCGTGGCTCGCTTCGCCAAGCAGGACAAATTTCTTGCCGCGAGCCGCTTGTATCAAGTTGTCGTAATCATTGGAGGAGCCGCGCAAGGGCTGCGCATGCTTCTCCAGCACGGCAATCAATCCGGGATCGATATAGTTGGCAGGCATAAGAATTAATCCTCCATTCCTTTTGCACGTCAGCGAAAAAACGTTCGCTAGACATAAACCCTTCACTATTTCAGCTCGTCAAAACGCTACCTTTTCTCCGGTATGTTCTGCTGAAACCACTCCCCAGCCAGGCGTGCAACGATCTCGAGCGTGCCTGGCTCTTCAAACAGGTGTGTCGCATGAGGGACGATTTCCAGTCTTGACTGCGCATTCAGCCGCGTCAGCGCGATTTCGTTAAGCTCGAGAACTTGGGGATCATTCCCCCCTACGATGAGAAGTACAGGGGCTGTCACGTCCCGCAGGTAATCGCCCGCCAAGTCGGGACGTCCGCCGCGGGAAACTACGGCGAAAATGTTTTCTGGACGGCGTGCTGCCGCGATCAACGCAGCGCCCGCACCTGTGCTCGCCCCAAACCACCCGATTTTTAATTGCTTTGTCTGATGCTCTTCCTGTAACCATGCCGCTATCGTGATGAGCCGGTCGGCCAGCATAGGGATGTCGAAACGCAGGTGCCGCGTCCGCATGTCGACGATTTCCTCTTCTTCCGTCAGGAGATCGGCGAGCAGGGTTGCGAACCGGTATTGATTGAGTGTTGTGGCGACGTAGCGATTCCGCGAACTGTGCCGGCCGCTCCCGCTCCCGTGGGCAAAGGCGATAATACCCTTTGGCTCCGGCGGAATGGCGAGGTCAGCATTAAGCCAAATCCCGCTGGTGGGAATCCGGACTTCTTTTGTTTCCGCGATTTGAGGCCGAGGCATTGCGGAAAAATCTCTAAAGAGGATTGGAAGCTCTTTTTTATACGAAAAACAACTCCATTTCCGTACGATTTGCCACATAGGAGCGGAAATGCTACTGGCCCTGTGGCATCCGCCGATTTTTTGCTGGAGGACTACGTCACAGACTGACGTAGGTGAAGATGCCGCGTCGCCCGTGAGATTCGGCGATTGCACAAGTTGCGAAGGACAGCGACCGACACAAGTTCATTGAAGGCTAACTCGATGCACCCTTGCCTCCTCGCCAGTGAGGGCATGATGCCATGGGATGGAGTTAGCCATGCGGTTGCTTGAAAACGGAAGGATCGAGTTGATACCTTTGGAGGAGCTTGTAGAATTCCGTGCGATTGCGCTTGGCCAGGCGCGCGGCCTGAGTCACGTTTCCGCTCGATATTTTGAGGACGCGAACAAGATAGTCCCTTTCAAAACTCTTGCGGGCTTCTTCAAACGAAACGAGCTGCTCCTCTTCCCGGTGCATTGCATCATATACAAGGACCGCCGAAATCAGCGGAGCCGTACTGAGCACGATGCATCTCTCCACAACGTTCATCAGTTGCCTCACGTTACCTGGCCATGAAGCGCTCACAAGCATTTCCATCGCTTCAGGGGAAAATCCGTTGATGTTTTTCTGATATTTCTCGGAGAATGTGTTGAGGAAGTAATTTGTCAGCAAGGGAATATCCTCCCTTCTCTGGGACAGGACGGGAATGGTGAGCGCCACGACATCCAGCCTGTAATAAAGGTCCTCCCTAAAATTGCCCGCAGCAATCTCGGCCTTGAGATCGCGGTGAGTCGCCGAAATGATGCGAACATCGACGGGTACCGCGTGCGCAGAACCCACGGGGCGCACTTTCCGCTCCTGGAGGACCCGCAACAGCTTGACCTGTAGAAGCACTGGCATGTCACCGATTTCATCGAGAAATAGCGTTCCGCTTTCTGCCAGATGGAACAAGCCCTTATGGTCCCGGACCGCCCCGGTAAATGCCCCTTTGACATGCCCGAATAGCTCGGATTCAAGCAATTGCTCCGGAATCGCCGCGCAATTTATTGCAACAAACGGGTTGGCGCGGCGCTTGGAGGCCTCGTGTATGGCGTGGGCGAACAGTTCTTTGCCGACACCGCTCTCGCCGTAGATCAGCACGCTGGCGTCACCCTCCGCGACAAGCCCCGCCTTGGTCAGGATATCCTCCATCACCGCGCTTTGCGTGATGATATTCCTGCGCCAGGATGCCTGCATCACCTCGTTCTGGGCCACGGCCCCCTGGACAAACCTCAGCGCCTGCGCAATATTGGCCAGCAATGTCTTGCTGTCGAAGGGCTTCGCCAAATAGCCGAACACGCCTCTTTGAACCGCCGCTACGGCGTCAGGAATTGTCCCGTGCGCAGTCAGGATAATAACCGGCAGTGTCGGAAGACTGCGATGTATGTACTCGAACAAGGCCATTCCGTCCATGCCGCTCATCTGCATGTCGCTGATGACCAGTTGAGGGCGTGTCACGTCCAGGTAATTGAGTGCGGCCTCGGCGCTTTCGACGGCGTCGACCTTGTATCCCGCAGCTGTCAGGCGAATCGACAACAGTTCGAGCAGGTCGGTATCGTCGTCCACGATGAGAATTTTTGGATGGGAATCTGACATTGGCGGTGTTGGTATTAGGGCTGAATGAGAATAAGATTTTTTTCCATGCTTTTCAGAGCGTCGATCTGATGTTGCAGCATATCGGCTCGCTTCTGCTCCTCCTTCAGTTTCTGCGACGCTTCCTCCACGTGGGTGCTTAGCCGTTGTTGATCTGCCAGGAATGATGCGAGGAGGTTCCTGAAGCTTTGTAAATTGTTCGGCTTCGCGTCGCGAGGCCATTCATTGAGCAGATTGATCGCCCCCTGAATGTCACGAAAAGAAGTTTGCGGCAAGGTTAAAAGAAGCACCAGGCGAAGGCGATTGGCGTCACTCTTGTTCTGCGCGAAATTCTGCTTCACGCGCTCATGCAACTTTGCGAGGTCGGGAGTAGGCAGCTTTCGCAATGACTCGTAATATTGCATCATGTCATCCATCTGCCCCGTCACGACTTGCTCGACGGCGGGTGGGCACTGGCACGGCTGTTGCTCGGGAATCGCGGAACACCCAATCAGGGATACGAGAGCAATGGCAAGGCCAATCACCCGCGCATGGTAGTACCGGGTCATGAGGAACCTTCCGGATCACGAATCGGTATGGTCAGGCGGAAATGAGCACCGGCCGCAGGCTGTGGGATGAGTTCGATATTGCCACCGTGAGCCAAGGCATATTCACGAGCGATGGAGAGCCCTAAACCAGTGCCGCGAATAGGGCTGTTATGCATTTGCCGTCCCTGGTAGAAGGGCTCGAAGACCTTGTCACGGTCCGCTTCATCGATTCCGGCCCCAGCGTCAAGAACGTTCAGTACGATCGACTCTTCTATCCTATTCGCCCAGATGCTGATGCGGCCGCGTTGGGGCGAAAATTTCACAGCATTCGATAACAGGTTGTCCACGATTGTTTTTATTTTTTGTCC
>DASSHJ010000212.1:0-5222 GCA_035692965.1 Nitrosospira sp.
ACCCTTGCGGACTGGGTATTGCGCGATCGGCTGCCGGTGCGCATGCAGATTCAGTTGCACAAGCTTTTATGGGGAGAGGGACCGGGGAAATGAAAATCCCGTGCCGTTTTGGTCCGCATGGCTAAGGCTGTCGTGATGCTCTCAGGCGGCCTGGACTCTGCCACAACGCTGGCCATTGCCAAACAAGAAGGCTATGAATGCTACGCGCTGAGCGTTGATTATGGGCAGCGCCATGCATCCGAGCTCGTTGCGGCCGCGAACTTGGCCGGGTTCTTGGGCGCGTGCCAGCATCGAATCATACAGATCGATCTGGCTGCGTTCGGCGGGTCGGTACTTACAGACAAATCTCAGGCGGTGCCGGTGTCTGGAACCAGCTCAGGCATACCGACAACCTATGTGCCGGCCCGTAACACCATCATGCTGTCGTTGGCCTTGGCTTGGGCTGAGGTGCTTCAAAGCCGGGATATTTTTGCAGGTATCAACGCGGTGGATTATTCGGGGTATCCTGACTGCCGGCCTGAGTATGTGACCGCTTTCCAGAAAATGGCGAATCTAGCCACCAAGGCCGGAGTCGAAGGCCGGAGGCTAAGCATTCACACGCCGCTTCTCGCGCTCTCGAAGGCGGATATCATTCGTCGCGGAATCGAGCTGGGCGTGGATTACAGCCTTACGGTGTCTTGCTATCAGGCGGATGAAGCAGGCTATGCCTGCGGGCTCTGCGATTCCTGCCAGCTGCGCCGGTCCGGGTTCGAGGCGGCAAACGTTCCCGATTCGACGCGTTATCGGCCGACGCCGCGGTAGCTCTTCACCCGTTATCCATCCAGGGGTTGTCCTGGATCGTGCGCATTCGCTAGCCTTATGATCCCCTGGCTCAATCCTGCAGACCCCTTTCCCTCCGTCACCACGGCCCTTGTAACGCCCAACGGACTGCTTGCCGCAGGGGGCGAGTTGTCACCACAACGATTGATCGAGGCCTATCGCCTGGGTATTTTTCCCTGGTTCAACGAAGGGGATCCGGTCTTATGGTGGAGTCCGAATCCGCGTATGGTTCTCTTCCCGAATGAACTTAAAATATCCCGCTCGCTCAAAAAAACCCTGCGGAAAGCGCAATATGAAGTTCGGGTGGATACGGCTTTCCTCGAGGTTATGTGGGGATGTGCGGCTCCCCGCAACGGACATGTGGGGACATGGATTCACGATGAAGTGATTGCGGCGTACAACTTCCTGCATGAGCGGGGCTTCGCCCACTCCGTGGAACTGTGGATCGATGGAGAATTGGCAGGTGGACTTTACGGCGTCTCGCTGGGTAGGATGTTTTTCGGTGAATCAATGTTTTCGCGCGTTTCGGACGCATCGAAGATTGCTTTTGTTCACCTTGTGCGCCAGTTGCAACGGTGGGGCTTCGGTATGATCGACTGCCAGATGAAAACAGCTCACCTCGCATCTCTGGGCGCTCGAGAAATCCCTCGCAGCGAGTTTGGTCAAAGGTTGAAAGAATTGGTAAACTATCCGGGACGAATCGGAAAATGGTCTTTTGATAATGAGCCAGTTGAATGATCTGCCCTCATCGGTACTGCAGTTTTACACCACTGCATCCTACCCTTGCAGCTATTTGCCGGAACAGTTGGCGCGGTCCCAGGTTGCCACGCCGAGCCACCTCATCGATACAAGCGTGTATGGCGAACTTGTCCAGGCAGGCTTTCGCCGTAGCGGCGCCTTTACCTACCGCCCACACTGCGATCACTGCCGCGCATGCGTGCCGGTGCGGGTGACGGTGGACAAGCTCTCGCTGCGGCGTTCGCAGCGCCGTTCGTGGAAACGGCATGAGAACCTCATCGCCACCCAGCATGACTTGTACTACCATCCTGATCACTACGCGCTTTATCTGAGGTATCAGGCACGGCGCCACAGCGGCGGCGGCATGGATCGCGACAGCCGTGAGCAATACCGGCACTTTCTGCTGCCGAGCAATGTCGACTCGCGGCTTGTGGAATTTCGCGAAAACGGACAGTTGCGCATGATCAGCATCATCGATGAGCTGCCGGACGGAATATCGTCGGTATACACGTTCTTTGACCCTGACGTGCCGGGCGCAAGCTATGGAACATACAATATATTATGGCAGGCTCACCTCTGCCTCGAACTGAAGCTTCCCTACCTGTACCTGGGCTACTGGATCAAGGACAGCGGCAAGATGTCCTACAAGGCGGGGTTCAGGCCGTTGGAAGGTTTGATCGATGGGAAATGGGAGGCGCTGCCCGATGTCGATTCCTGAAGCCATCTGAAATATCGAACTTCGTCGCAGTTTCTCGTCTTCGGCTCGACGAAGGCAGGGAATCTACGGCTTTGCCGCCCGTATTTCCGCTGCCCGCTTATCCAGGGAAACAGCCTTGCTCGAGTATCCTATGTCCCGATATAGCTGGGCAAGATTTTCCAGTCCTGTGGCGACGTTGGGGTGATCCGGGCCAAAGGCTTTTTCGGAAATCGCCAACGCTCGGTGGAACAGCGGTTCAGCGAAAGGATATTTCCCCTGATCCCTGTACACGCCCGCGAGGTTGTTCAAGCTCATGGCAACGTTAGGGTGATTGGGCCCGAATGTTTTCTTGGATATCGAGAAAACACGCTTTAGCAAGGGCTCTGCCTCAGCATATTTTTTTTGCGCCGCATACAGTAGTGCGAGGTTGTTCAGGCTTAGCGCCACCTGGTTATGATTCGATCCAAGCGCCTTTTCTGAAATGGCCAGTGCGCGCTTGAGAAGGGGCTCGGCTTTGGAATACTGCTCCAGTGCCTGATAAAGCTGCGCGAGGTTATTCAGGCTTACAGCCAAATCCGGGTGTTCGGATCCGAGCACCTTCTCATCAATTTCGAGTGCGCGTTTGTAAAGCGGCTCTGCCTGCAGGTAATCGCCCCGGTTTTTGTAAAGCATTCCGAGATTGTTAAGTGTGGCGGCGACTTCTTCGCTTTCCGTTCCCATGGATTTTTCGAAAATCGCGAGTGCTCGTTTGAGAAGAGGTTCAGCCTTTGCATATTGCCCCTGCGCGTTATAGAGCAGGGCCAGGCTGTTGAGGCTTGTGGCCAGCGCCGGGTTTTCTGCATCCAGCGTCTTTTCGGCTGCCTCCAGCGCTCTCTTGGCGACGGGAATGGCGCGAGCATACTCTCCCTGCTGATAAAGCGATTCAAGCTCGTTATTGAGCCTGTCCCACTCGCTCATCGCGGCAGCAGGCACGGCAATCGAAGCGAGAGCGGAAATGAGCAGGAAACTGATCAGCTTCATAAGGATGGGTGCGTTTGAAAGACCGGGATGATAAACAAAAGCGTTCTTACATTCAAAGTTTTGTTCACAATTTGGTTCGATTTTTATCTCGTGGACCGTAGTTTCCAGTGGTAGATTCAACGAGGGCATGCGGGCTGTTAAAATAGCATATGCTGTATTCGCTGCTTCGTCCGCTACTATTCCGTCTTGACCCCGAGACCGCTCATCGCCTGACATTCGAGGCAATCGAGACCGCCCATCGATTCCGATTGCTAACCCCTGCTTCGGTACCTTGCGCTTCGCGAACGGTCATGGGACTGGATTTTCCCAACCCAGTGGGCCTCGCCGCGGGATTGGACAAGAACGGCGAGCATATCGATGCGCTCGCGGCGCTTGGCTTCGGTTTTGTGGAGATCGGCACAGTCACGCCGCGTCCCCAGCCCGGCAATCCAAAGCCCCGGCTGTTCCGTATCCCCGAGGCGAATGCGATTATCAACCGCATGGGTTTCAACAACCTCGGTGTTGACAGGTTACTGGAGAATGTCAAGCGAGCAGCCCCCCCATGCGTGCTGGGCATCAATATTGGCAAGAATTTCGACACGCCCGTCGATAAGGCGCAGGACGATTACCTGGCATGTCTGGACAAGGTTTACCGTTTCGCAGATTATGTGGTGGTCAATATCTCGTCGCCCAACACGCCCGGTCTACGCCAATTGCAGGAGGCTGGGCAGTTGGATAGCCTTCTGTCGGGCCTCAAGGCGGCTCAGCGAAAGCTCGCAGATACCCATGGCAAATATACGCCAGTGGCGGTGAAGATTGCGCCAGACCTGGATCCCGTGCAGATCGAATCCATCGCTGCACTTCTCATGACACATCAAATAGATGGAGTGATCGCGACCAATACGACAATTTCGAGGGAGGGCGTGGAAAAGCTGCCCCATTCGGAGGAGTCCGGTGGATTGAGCGGCGCACCGCTCAGGGATCAATC
Source organism: Nitrosospira sp. (assembly GCA_035692965.1). Classification (GTDB taxonomy): domain Bacteria; phylum Pseudomonadota; class Gammaproteobacteria; order Burkholderiales; family Nitrosomonadaceae; genus Nitrosospira. Next base: position 4,242 of record DASSHJ010000212.1, read on the forward strand.
CACCAAGGTTGTGAGGGATTTAAACGTGCGGCTCAAGGGAGCGCTTCCGATCATTGCGGTCGGAGGTATCATGAGCCCCCTGGATGCAAAGGCAAAGATGGATGCGGGGGCAAGCCTGGTTCAGATTTACAGCGGACTAGTTTTTCGCGGGCCTCAACTCGTGCAGGAGATCGGAAGAGCGCTTTGCAATCCCGATCAGGCATTTCAATATTCAGCTTCGCCATGACACGAGATCAGCTTGCAGCCGCAATCGACGCAATCCTGCCGCAGACCCAGTGCCGGCAGTGTGGCTTTCCGGGTTACCATCCTTACGCGGCCGCTATTGCGGAGGGACAGGCAGACATCAACCAGTGTCCGCCCGGCGGAGAAGCAGCAATCGAAAAGCTCGCCCGCTTGCTGGGGATCAGTCCGAAACCGCTCAATACGGCGCATGGCATCCCCAAGCCGAGGGCCGTTGCGTTTATCGATGAGCAGGCATGCATAGGTTGCACGCTTTGCGCGGACGCCTGCCCGGTGGATGCAATCGTCGGTGCAGCGAGGCAGATGCACACCGTAATAACCGGCGAATGCACGGGTTGCGAGTTGTGTATCGCCCCATGCCCCATGGATTGCATTACGATGGTGCCGGTCCAACTTGCAGCCACGGGCCATCCTCGCACGGCCTTGGTTACCGAGCGCGGCTATCCGGCAGAAGAGGATGAAAAGGAAGCGGCCGATCGCGCACGTGCGCGCTACCAGTTCAGATTAAAGAGACTCGAGCGCGATCGAAGAGAAAAAGAAGAAGCGAAGGAGGACCGCCAAAAGGAAAAGGCAGAGGAAGGTTTACTTTCCCTGGAGATTGAATCACAAAACTTCGAGCTTGACCTGGACGAAAAGCCGGTGAAGGAAAGCCAGGATCGAAAAAGTGCCATGATTCGGGCTGCGCTAAAGCGGGCCATGGCTGCACGAGCCCAGCAGTTGGGTGCGGAAGATAGAACCAAA
>DASSHJ010000213.1:0-12234 GCA_035692965.1 Nitrosospira sp.
CGACAGCCATTCCTACCGGGCCGCCGCCGATGATGATGAGGTCGTAATCGTAATGATGCGTGCTCATTGTGCTTCTACATCCTGCCCTTCTGTGGATCAGTATTTTCCAGCCACCCCTCTCAGCTGACGAACTGTTTTTGCGAGGTCGACTGCCTGTTCAATGCAGCCAAGCCGCTTAAAACTGCTTCCCTCTCCCTCCAGAGAGAGAGCAGGGAGAGGCCGCGCAATCCTCCCTCTCTCCCAGCCTCTCTCCCAAGAATGGGAGAGAGGAGTTGACGTGCTTGGGTCACAGGCGTCAGCTGAGGTCCTCTCCGCGTAGGACCAGAAGTCTCTCCAAGTATGAATCATTCACGGATGATCTTTATGCTGCTCCCCACGTTGCCGCTCATCATTTTTTCTCGTGCTTTTTTCCTCTACAATTTCGGCGTCTTCGATCACCTGGTATTCCCCTTCGCGGTGATCCGGTCCTGCAGCAGGCTTGCGCAATTCACGCCGCAGCCACCACAACCGTAATGCAAGGCCGGTGGCAACCACCGCAAACAACGCTAGAAAAGCGGTGAAAAAGAAAATGCCCAGGATGGCCATGACGATGAACGCTGGAACCAGGAGCAGATAAAGGAGCCAGCGGCTCGCCGGGCTCGAATGAAAAACATGCACGGTATCTTCCGGCGAGCCCGTTTTCTCGTCCCGCACTACCCGCCTTATGATGATTTTATGATCGTCCATTGAGTCAGGCCTCCCTGTCTGCGTGTCTGCGCGTCGGTCTACCTTTACCGGTTTCCCATGACATCTTCAATATCGGCCACAGTCTTTGGCGCTGCCGAGGTGAGAATTTCGCAGCCATCATCCGTAACCGCCACATCATCCTCGATGCGTATTCCTATATTCCAGAAATGCTCTGGGACGTCCTCGGCCGGGCGCACATAGCACCCCGGCTCCACGGTAAGCGTCATCCCCGGGCATAGCTTCCGCCATTCGCCGTTTACCTTGTACTCGCCTGCGTCATGTACGTCCAGTCCCAGCCAGTGACCGGTGCGGTGCATATAAAACCGCTTGTATTCTTCAGATTGCAAAACCTGTTCGAGCGTGCCGTGACATAAGCCAAAATCAATGAAGCCTTGCGCAAGCACGCGCAGAGCAGCCTCATGTGGAGCGTTCCAGCTGTTCCCCGGGCGCACCGCCGCTATCGCTTCTGCCTGTGCGGAAAGCACGAGCCCGTATAGGTCCCTTTGGGCAGCGCTGAACTTTCCGTCCACGGGAAAGGTGCGGGTAATATCGGATGCATACCCGTCCAGTTCACATCCGGCATCGATCAGCAACAAATCCCCGGCGTCGAGCTTCGCATTGTTTTCAATGTAGTGCAGTACGCAGGCTTTGGCTCCCCCTGCGACGATAGAGGGGTACGCAGGAGCCTGTGCGCCGTGCCAGCGGAATTCCTGGAGCAGATCTGCCTCGACTTGATACTCATTCATTCCGGGGCGGGTTTGCTGCATGGCCCGCAAGTGGGCGCCCGCAGAAATTTCAGCTGCCTGGCGCATGATCTGTAGTTCTTCGGGGCTCTTGAACAAACGCATTTCGTCCAGCAGAAGCCGGATATCATTGATTGTTCCTGGCGCAGCCACGCCGCTGCGGGCGTGTTGGCGTACGCCATGGATCCAGCCTCTAATCCTCAGGTCCCACTCCGGGGACTGCCCAAAGGAGCAGAAGACTGCAGGCTGGTCCACGAGGAGCTTTGGAAGCATCTCATCCAGTTTCGAGACAGAGTAGGCCTCATCGAATCCGAAGGCTTCCCGTGCTGCCTCCGGCCCGTAGCGAAATCCATTCCATATCTCCTGTTGGGGGTCCTTGTCACGACAGAAAAGGATTTGCCTGGAAGCTTCCTTATCACCTGTCGCCACAATTACCAATACTGCCTCGGGCTCGGTAAAGCCGCTCAGGTAATAAAAATAGCTATCGTAGCGATAGGGATAATAGGCGTCTCCGTTTCGCACCCTTTCCGGCGATGTAGGGAGAATGGCAACGCCTTTTTGCATTTGTAATGCCAAATGCTGGCGCCGCTCTACGATAGATTTTATCGGGACCATGGATCAGGATTTTTGCAGTATTTGCAGAAAATGGCAAAGAAAGCACGGAAATTCTCGTGGGGGCGAATTACGAGAAAGTTTCGGGGGAATCTATCGAGGGAATTTAAAATGAGGAAATTGAAATCGGAAGTGCCGTTGAAAAAAATGAAAGGTGAAGGCTAAAGGCAATTCAATTGAGAATTCTTCAGCGCTTCATCCGCTATGTGGGGCTATCGGGGGCTATCGCGGGCAACCGCCGCGGCAAGCCGACGGTCAAGTTGCTGCAAGCGCTCGGGCGTTCCAATGTCCATCCATACGCCTCGATAATGCTCCCCGCCCACTTTCCCCAATTCGATTGCCTGGCTCAACAGCGGCGCAAGCTTGACCCTCGCTCCTGGAACAATACCGTAGAAAAGGCTCGGCTTGTAAATACCGATGCCGCTGAAAGTCAGCCGGGTTCCGCCAGAAAGTGTAACTCTGCCTGAATCAAGGAAAAAATCACCTGCCGGATGATGAGCAGGATTGTCGACCAGCACCAGATATGCGAGATCTCCGCTCCGGCGCATATTCCAAAGGGTGGGAATCAGGAGCAAAAATTCCAGCTGGCAGTAGATATCCGAATTGACAACCAGAAACGGTTGTTCATCGCCGTCCTGCTCCAGCCCAGGCTGGAGCAAAGGCAGGGCGTTTGCGATACCTCCCGCCGTTTCCAAGGCCGGCTGCTCGCGCGAATAACGTATATCGAGGCCGTAACGCTGGCCATTACCTAGGAAAGCTTCGATCGAATCGCCCAGGTGAGCGTGATTGATCACGATTTCGCGAAAACCCGCGCGCCGGAGATTTTCCAGATGGTATTCGATCAGCGCCTTGCCGCCCACCCGAAGCAAGGGTTTTGGCACAGCATCAGTCAAGGGCTTCATGCGTTCGCCCCTGCCGGCGGCAAGGATCATTGCCCTGAATGGCAGTTTCTCAGAAAGAGTAGCCAACGTTCGCATCTGAAGGCTTCGCGCCTTGCCATTCATCCAGGAGCGTAAGCAGCGGCTTGAGCTCGCGGTAGCGCTCGCAGGCCTTGCGCACGTAATCCTCTACCAGAGGGAGGTCGTTAAGATAACTGCTTTTGCCGTCGCGATAGTTCAGGCGTGAGAATATCGCGAGAACCTTTATGTGGCGCTGCACGCCCATCCACTCGAAGTCGCGGTAGAAGTCGGCAAAATCCCGCGCCACGGGAAGCCCGAGCTTTCGCGCCTGCTCCCAATAGCGGATCAGCCAGTCTAGTATCCGCTCCTCGTCCCACCGGATGTACGCGTCCTTGAATAGCGATACCAGATCGTACGTCACCGGACCGTAAAGCGCGTCCTGGAAATCCAGGATGCCGGGATTGGGATCGATGACCATCAGGTTGCGCGAGTGGTAGTCGCGGTGCACGAAGACCTTGGGTTGTGCGAGATTGTTTTCGACGATCAGGCTGAAAACCTTGTCAAGCTCTGCTCTCTGTTCCACATTCGGCACAACCTGCAAATATCTCCCAAGATACCATTCCGGGAACAGGTTCAATTCGCCTAGAAGCGTCGCCTCATCGTATTCAGGAAGAATGCCGGGCTTGCTCGCCACCTGGATCTTGAGGAGAGCAGCAATTGCATCCCCGTAGAGACTGTCTGCCTTGTCTGTCACGCCCGCTGGATCGTTCTTTATCGCCTCATTCAACGCCTGGAGATAAGTGATGTTTCCAAGATCGGAGAGGAGCAGGAACCCATCCGCGAGGTTTTGGGACAGCACGGCCGGAACATTCACTCCCGCCGCGCTGAACAATTTTGCCACATTCACAAACGGTTCGCAGTCTTCGTGCTGCGGTGGAGCATCCATGGCGATGAGGCTTCCTTTGCCGGTGCTTACCCGGAAGTAGCGCCGAAAGCTTGCATCAGCGGATGCAAGTGAAATGGAATAGCCTTGGTCGGGAAATTGCGAAGGGACTTCAGCCACCTGTGCCTGGAGCCAGTTCTCCAGATGCTTCAAACGTTCCATAAAGCCGATTGCCTAATTTGATGAAGTATGAGATTTTATCATGCGTACATTATGCTCTTCCGATCCAATACCCAATGAGATTCAAGGAGGAAATCATGCTTAATCAAAAAATCGTGGACGAGGTGGTAAGCAAGGTCAACGAACTGCTGGCCCAAAGTCCGGTAAAGGATGTGGAAAAGAATCTCCGGGTGATGTTGTCTGGAATGTTCACCCGACTGGATCTTGTAACGCGCGAAGAATTCGAGGTACAGCAGGAGGTGCTGAAGCGCACGCGCGAGAAGCTGACTGAACTGGAAACGAAGGTGGCCAACCTGGAAACAGCGGCAAAATCACAGCCCGTTTCCGATCAGATCGACGTTCCGCCAGAAACACTGGATGACCTGTCGGAAACGGAATAACAAGTTTGTTAGCGGATTTACGAGAACCTCCTGTTGTTAATCGTTCGATACCTTTGCGAAATATCGGAGTATCACCCGCTGATCGTTCTTCATCAGTAATCGGTCATCCTGTTTGCTTGATCAGTTTTTGAATGCCCCTAGCGATTCTTTATAGCCGCGCCATTTCGGGCATAGAGTCGCCGCTGGTGACAGTGGAAGTTCACATTGCCAACGGGCTCCCAGGTTTTACCATTGTCGGCTTGCCCGAAGCTGAGGTGAAGGAAAGCAAGGACAGGGTTCGTGCTGCGCTCCAGAACGCGCAATTCGAGTTTCCAGCGCGGCGGATCACCGTTAACCTTGCGCCCGCGGATTTGCCAAAGGAAAGCGGGCGCTTCGATCTGCCGATCGCTTTGGGGATACTCGCGGCGACGGGACAGATTCCTGCCGACAAGCTTGACCACTACGAATGGGCGGGTGAACTGGCACTAACGGGCGAGCTTCGCGCCATCCGGGGAGCATTGGCGATGACCTGGGGTGCCTCGCGGTCAGGACGCGCGTTCGTGCTGCCTCGCCAAAATGCCGCTGAGGCCGCGCTGGTGAGGGAGGCCTCAGTTTACCCTGCCACCTCCCTGTTGCAAATTTGTGAGCACCTCACCGGACGCGAACTGCTGGAGCGATATGATTACGCAGAGCAGGCAAACGGGCAAGCAAACGGAAATGAAAATGGAGTTTCGGGCAACGATTGGAGAATGCCTGCCTATGTAGGCATGGACGAGGTAAAAGGGCAGGGGCATGCGAAGCGTGCGCTAGAGATTGCCGCGGCAGGCGGTCACAGCGTGTTGATGGTCGGGCCGCCCGGTACTGGCAAATCCATGCTCGCCGCGCGCCTGCCGAGCATTCTGCCTTCGATGACGGAAGATGAAGCCCTCGAATCCGCCGCCATGCAGTCGCTGGGTAGCGGAGGATTCAGGATATCGAACTGGAAGCACCGCCCTTACCGCTCGCCCCATCACACGGCTTCAGGAGTGGCGCTGGTGGGGGGCGGAAGCAATCCCCGTCCCGGCGAGATATCGCTTGCAATGAATGGGGTGCTGTTTCTGGACGAACTGCCCGAATTCGACCGTAAAGTGCTGGAGGTGCTGCGGGAGCCTCTGGAATCAGGGCGGATCACAATTTCGCGCGCTGCACGCCAGGCAGATTTTCCTGCCCGGTTCCAGCTTATTGCTGCCATGAATCCCTGCCCTTGTGGCTACCTGGGGCATTACAACGGGAAATGCCGCTGTACCCCGGATCAGGTAGCCCGCTATCGTGGGAAGATATCAGGCCCGCTCTTGGATCGTATCGACATGCAGATCGAAGTGGCCGCCGTATCAGATAAGGAACTGATGCGGGTGGCTCAGGGTGAAACAAGCGCGACAATTCGCGAACGTGTGGAGACGGCACATCAGCGCCAACTGCAACGGCAGGGAAAGGCAAACTCCCGGTTGGCGGTCAAGGAAATCGATGAATATTGCATTCCCGATAATGGCGCGGCAACCCTTTTGAAGCAGGCGATCAGCAAGCTGAATTTTTCAGCGCGTGCTTATCACCGAATCCTGAAAGTCGCGCGGACCATCGCCGATCTTGCCGAAAGCAATGCAATTACCAGTACTCATGTTGCCGAAGCAGTGCAGTATCGCAAACTGGATAAAAACCAGCGAGCGTGATGACTGGGCATTATTTCCACTCGAAACTGGACATGACCGCGGCAAGACGGAGCAGTTGGTGAAACGTAAAGCGCTAACGAAAGCGTTAGCATTCGTCTTGTGCTGAAACGATTTTTTTTCAAAGACCCTCGCGTTTGAAAAGAACATGGCCTCTGCAGATCTCCAAACCGATAATCAGTCTGCGAAAACTTACGACTTCGTGGTTGTCGGCGGGGGAGTCGCCGGCCTGTATTGCTGCAACGAACTCATCAAGAAAAGCAGAAGCGGTGCGCTCAACATCAAGAGCATTCTCCTCCTGGAGGCATCTGATCGATTCGGCGGACGCATTGAAACCTGGTCGCTTCTGAGAAGCGACGAGCAGAACGGAAAAGCGACTGGGTTCGAGGACACATGGGATCCTTGCAGCTGGGATTTCACGCAACCGGATCGAAATCCACTTGCCCCTGAAGGGAACAAGAAATCACCCTTTCTCGGCCCACAGGAAACCTTTGCCCGGATCGATGAAAAAGGCAACGTAAAGACGCGGGAGGTTGAGTATTTCCGGGCCGAGTTCGGGCCCATGCGGATAGAGCCGCGGGACCAACCTTTGTTGCAGGCTCTGCTTGATGAACTCGGAATCAGGGAGCAGGTTCCAGGCGCGAAACCCAGCCTTGATGATTTGATACCATTTTCGTCCTACGCATCGGAAGAGCCCCCTGAGCCCCGGTTCACCCTGCAGGGAGAAGAGGCAAACCAGGAAACGCCCCTCGATCTGATGATCCTCGCCCTCAGGCGGATCCTGGAACTCGTCGATCTGGATAACATGGAAGCACCATGGGAAACCAGCGATGCCAACGAACAATGGAGAAATCTCCACGATGACGCGTTTTTCTATCGCCATTACTGGAAGGGGGAGTTGCTGGAGTGGATCCACAATCTGACCGAAGCGGATTTCTGCAAAATCCGGGAGCATGCATGCTTCCGGGGTCAGCCACTTTGGAACTTGGGTTTCTGGAATGTGCTAAGCGACGTTCTAAGCCATTTCGCTGTGGTGAAAATCAGGGATTGGGGAAGCTATTACCATTTCGTGCACGAAAACCTGAACGCCGCCGAATGGATCATCTTCTGGCTGAGGGCGATTCGCAGCACGGGATCGCTTCGAGGCATCAGGGGCGGGATGAGTCGAGCGATATGGAAACTTCTCGAAAAGCTTTATGCAGAAGAAAACAGGGCGCTTCTAACCATCCGGAAAGGCGCGAAGGTGTCAGGTCTTCGCTCATATGGAAATACTGTCGAGGTGATTGTCGATCAATCCGATGAAGTCATCCGTGCGCGAAAAGTTATTCTGGCATTGCCCAAGCGCCCACTGCAGGAATTATCATGGAATGGAACAGGGGCTCCAAAAAAACTGCAGGAAGCGCTGAATGGCGTGGTTGGTCTGCCGTTATTGAAGTGCTTCTTTGTGATTGAAAAGCCCTGGTGGGAAGATAACAGGCCTCTCAATCGGAATGCCGCGGATTTGCCCACGCGGGAGCTGCTTTACATGAAAAGTGACGACCGGACCAAAGGGCTGATCATGATCTATACCGATCGGCCAGCCATCACTTTCTGGTCCGATTACCTGAGAATGGAACCGACGCAGGATGCCTCTGGTCAGAAATTGGAAGGGCCACAGATTGAGTATCAGGAAACAGCCCGGACGTGGTTTCTGAAAAAGTTTCCTGCCCCTTTCACCCAGGGCAAGCCACCGCCAATAAACAGTCCTGCGCTTGTGAAAGAACCCGGTTCCCCCCGGTTATGGCAACGTTTTGTGCAGTTTGCGCGAGATTACGGGCATCACGACTTTACGAAGGACCGTCTGCTTGCTTGTGGGATGCGTGACTGGGGGAAAAAACCTTTTGGCGCAGCTGCGCACGGATGGCTGCCTGGCATCATGCCCTGGAAGCACATGGAGTTTCTGGAGGCTTTTTCCCTTGACGAGGACAGCCCTGAAATGAATATCCATATCTGCGGCGAAGCTTTTTCCGACTACCAGGGCTTTATCGAGGGATCACTTCGCTCCGCAAAACGCGTCCTGAACAGGATTGCCCCTTAGTAAGCCAAAAAGTAAGCCAAAAGGCAAACGGCACCTTCAGCACGCGCTCTCCGTCCCTGTTTCACTTCCATAACGCAACTGAGGAGCGTGCTAGAATTCACGCCTCCTCACCTATACCTTAATCATGAACGAAAATTCTCGCGCGCAACTGCTGGAACATCTCCTTGAACAGCGCATTCTGCTGCTGGACGGCGCCATGGGTACCATGATCCAGAGCCACAAGCTCAGCGAGAGCGATTATCGGGGAACCCGCTTTGCCGATTTTCCCCATGATCTCAAGGGTAACAATGATCTGCTGACGCTCACGCAGCCCCAGATCATCCGATCGATCCACGATGCTTACCTGGAGGCAGGCGCCGACATTATCGAAACCAACACGTTTAATTCCACGTCTGCCTCGATGTCGGATTACCACATGCAGGACCTGGTGTACGAGTTGAATTTTGCCGGCGCACAACTCGCCAGCAAAGCAGCCCAAGCGATGGAAGCGAAGACGCCTGAGAAGCCTCGCTTTGTGGCTGGCGTGCTTGGCCCGACCACGAAAACCACCTCGATCTCGCCAGACGTGAACGATCCCGGTTTTCGCAGCATCACGTTCGACCAGCTGGTGGCGGATTATTCGGTATCGATTCGCGGGCTGATAGATGGTGGAGCGGACATCCTTCTGGTTGAGACGATATTCGACACGCTTAATGCGAAGGCAGCCCTCTTCGCCATTGACCAGTATTTCGAGGCGCACGGCAAACGCGTTCCCATCATGATTTCGGTGACCATCACCGACGCCTCAGGACGCACGCTCTCGGGGCAGACGCCGGAGGCCTTCTGGGATTCCGTGCAGCACGCCCGCCCCCTGTCCGTCGGACTCAACTGCGCTTTAGGCGCTGAGCTCATGCGGCCTTATATCGAAGAGCTTTCCCGGGTGGCCGAGGTCTATGTCAGTGCCCATCCAAACGCGGGCCTGCCGAACCCCTTGGCCGAGACCGGGTATGACGAATCGCCTTCCTATACCGCTGGCCTTATCAAAGGCTTTGCGCAATCAGGCTTTGTCAACATCGTGGGCGGCTGCTGCGGAACGACCCCCGCGCACATCAAAGCGATAGCCGACTCTGTGAGTGGCATCGCGCCAAGAAAAATTCCCGATATTCCCAAGAAACTTCGCCTCTCGGGGCTGGAGCCGCTCAACATAGGCGACGACTCCCTGTTCGTGAATGTCGGCGAGAGAACGAATGTTACGGGCTCGAAAGCGTTCGCCCGCCTGATACTCGGAAACGATTACGCGCAAGCGCTGAGCGTCGCGCGCAGCCAAGTGGAGAGTGGGGCGCAGATCATCGATGTGAATATGGACGAGGCGATGCTGGACTCGCAAAAGGCAATGGTCACCTTCCTGAACCTGGTTGCCGCCGAGCCGGATATAAGCAAAGTGCCGGTCATGATCGATTCGAGCAAATGGTCGGTGATCGAAGCGGGACTGAAGTGCGTACAGGGCAAATCGATCATCAATTCGATCAGCTTGAAGGAAGGTGAGGCGGAATTCATCGAGCATGCGAAGCTGGCACGGCGCTACGGCGCGGCAGTGATTGTGATGGCGTTCGATGACCAGGGGCAGGCCGATACGTTGAAGCGCAAGGTGGATATTTGCACGCGCTCCTATCGAATCCTCGTCGATCAGGTCGGCTTTCCGCCTGAGGACATCATTTTCGACCCCAATATCTTCGCTGTCGCTACCGGTATCGAGGAGCACAATAATTACGGTGTGGATTTTATCGACGCGACCCGCATCATCAAGCAAACCCTGCCGCATGCCAAGGTCAGCGGAGGCGTCTCCAACGTATCCTTTTCGTTCCGGGGCAATGAGCCCGTGCGCGAAGCAATCCATACAGCCTTCCTCTACCATGCCGTAAAAGCAGGAATGACGATGGGCATCGTAAATGCCGGGCAATTAGGCGTTTATTCCGATATTCCCAAGGATTTACTCGAACGGGTGGAGGACGTGCTGCTCAACCGGACGCCGAAGGATAGCAGTTTAAGCCCGACCGAGCGGCTGGTGGAGTTCGCGGAAACCTTCAAGGGGAAGAGCAAGGAAGCAGCGGAAGACCTTTCCTGGCGCGAAGGAACCGTGCAAGAACGTTTAACCCATGCATTGGTCAAGGGCATTACGACCTATATCGTGGAGGATACGGAAGCGGCCCGGCTGGAGATCATGAAGGAAGGGGGCCGGCCCATCCAGGTTATCGAAGGGCCGCTGATGAATGGAATGAACGTGGTAGGCGATCTGTTCGGCTCGGGCAAGATGTTCCTGCCCCAGGTTGTCAAGTCGGCACGCGTGATGAAGCAGGCCGTCGCTCACCTCTTGCCGTTTATCGAGGCTGAAAAAAAGCTGTCGGGTGATTTGAGGCCAAAGGGCAAGATCGTTATTGCCACCGTGAAAGGGGATGTGCATGACATTGGTAAAAACATCGTCACAGTAGTGCTCCAGTGCAACAACTATGAAGTCATCAACATGGGGGTTATGGTTCCGAGCACGCAGATACTCGAGATGGCGCGCAAGGAAAATGCTGACATGATTGGCCTTTCAGGCCTGATTACGCCCTCACTGGAAGAAATGGCCCATGTGGCAAAGGAAATGGAGCGCGAAGGTTTTACCATTCCTTTGCTGATCGGCGGGGCGACCACTTCACGCGTCCATACAGCAGTGAAAGTCGCGCCAAATTATAGCGGCGTCACGGTGTGGGTGCCGGACGCGAGCCGCGCCGTCGGTGTCTGCAGCAACCTGCTTTCGGAAGATTTGCGGGAAGGTTACGTTCGCGAACTCGCCGCGGAATACGAACGGGTCCGGACCCAGCATAAAGCGAAAAAAGGACCCGCTCCAATGCTTTCCATAGCAGAAGCACGAGTAAATGCTTTTAAAACAGACTGGAATACCTATACTCCTCCCGAGCCGGATTTTATCGGGGTGAGATCACTGCGGAATTATCCGTTGGAAAAAATTGTGCCCTTCATTGACTGGACCCCTTTCTTCCAGGCGTGGGAGCTATCCGGGCGTTTTCCGGCAATCCTGGAAGATGAAGTCGTCGGCGAAGCGGCGAGCAATTTATACCGGGATGCGCAGGCGATGCTCAAGAAGATCGTCGAACAAAAATGGCTCGGAGCAAACGCCGTATTCGGCCTGTTCCCCGCGAACAGGGTGAATGCCGACGACATTGAGATCTATGCGGACAAAGGGCGTAAAAGAGTCGCGATGACTTACCATAGCCTGCGTCAGCAAACGACCAAGCCCGGGGACCGCCCGAATCTATGTCTTGCGGATTTCATCGCACCGCAAGAGACCGGGATCCGTGATTACATCGGCGCCTTCGCCGTAACTGCGGGACTGGGGATTGATGCCCGCATCAAGGCTTTCGAGGAAGTGCACGATGACTATAGCGCGATCATCCTGAAGGCCTTGGCAGACCGGCTGGCGGAGGCCTTCGCCGAGCATATGCACTGGCGGGTCCGCCGCGAATTCTGGGGTTTTGCAAAGGATGAAAATCTCAACAGCGACCAACTGGTTAACGAAGAATACCGCGGAATTCGTCCTGCCCCAGGTTACCCGGCCTGCCCCGATCACACTGAGAAAGGCCCATTGTTCGAGCTGATCAAGGCTCCTGAAAACTCAGGCATCATCATCACCGAGTCGTACGCCATGGTTCCTACCGCAGCAGTTTCCGGCTTCTATTTTTCCCACCCGGAAGCCGACTATTTTGCAGTGGGCAAGATTGCCAAGGATCAGGTAGAGGATTACGCAAAACGCAAAAGCTGGACGCTCGAAGAAGCGGAAAGGTGGCTTGCGCCGGTACTGGCCTACGAGCGGCAGTAGGAGGTCAAGTACTCTCGCCTCAACTGCCCGCAAACGGACATCCAGGGAAAACCCGCTCGCTGTACGCTAAGCCGTTTAAAGCTGTCTAGACTCCCTCCCGTTAGCCGGAGAGGGCAAAAATGCCTGCATTCAGTAG
>DASSHJ010000214.1:0-4792 GCA_035692965.1 Nitrosospira sp.
CCGCGTACTGGATAAGCATTTCCCCATGCGCGTTCAGCGTAAGGATCTCCCCTTGGGCATTCTGGGTAATGACGATTACCTGTGCAATATCCAGGAGGTGCGTAATGAAATCACGCTCCTTGCTCAATTCATCCATTTTGCGCGCCAGGATCCGGGTTCGATCCGCCACCTGATCTTCAAGCGTTTCGAGCTGGAAGGACAATGCCACAGCTGTTTCATCCAGCATATCGATTTCGTCTTTGAGCAATTGTTTTTGCGTGGTGGAACGAAGCGACGAACGAAAATCATGAAAACTGCTGCGGGCCAGCAGCGGCAACGTGAAAACGATATGCTTGAGTCGCGATAAAGGCTTTGTGAGAATGATGAATAACAATATTTCAGAGAGTATGAGTCCGACAAGGCCTATGATGATGCTCTGCTGGGTCGAACGCTGGATCGTGCGAATAGTCGAACTGATATCCGTAATGACGACCAGCCTTGCCTTCTCGGACACTATTAGTTCGTGCAGCGCAAGGGGTTTGATTCGCAGATACCGGTTGTCCCAGAAAACGTCGACTCCGTCCTTGATGCTGTCGAAATCGGGGTAGAGCTCAGCTGCCCGCTGGAGAACTTCGACGTTCATCTCCTTGCTGTGCGCGGTGAGCTGGAAATTCCAGTTTTCAATTTTCGCGCCGTTATTACCAGGACCAGGCACGCTTCCCTGTTCTTTCATAAGCAACCCGATATGCGCGCCTGAAATGTCCTTGAAGCCCAGCACAACGTCCACCAATGGAACTCCGATCACTACAACGCCGACATGTTTTCCTTCAACGAGCAGAGGCGTGACCGTGAATTGGGTGCAGCTTTTGTCGCAACTCAGCGGACTGATAGGCTGCTCGCGGAGGTTTGCTTCCTGAACCCAAGTGCGCATAACAGACTCTTCGGTATACGATTCAGAAACACCCCAGCTTGCCAGCAGCATGCTCGAACTGCCATAAAACCGGATTAGTTCGATATCGTTGTTAAGCTGCAGGGGCGCCCAGTAGCTGTCGAAAATCTGATTGATGAGTGCTGCCCTGCTTGAGAGCAGGGCAGCACTCATCCCTTCAAGGAAAGGGATGAGTTGGGCGAGTTGATGCAGGTTGTTTGAAATCTGCTGTATCAGTCCTTCCACCTCGAGAGCGTAGCGTCGATGCTGCACTTCTCTCTGCTTCTCAAAGTCGTTCATCAAACTCCGGTAAGTGATCCCCGTGAACGAGACGACAATAGCGATCAAGATGAGGCTGCTGAGCAGCAAGACCTTCCATTTCAGGCTCAAGAATTTCCGGTCGGCTTTTTCAGCGTCTTGAAGCTGGGACTCGCTTTTATGGAGATTCCTTTCCATTAGGCGAAGTTAGAACCGGTAGGAGCCAAGAATGGAAAAGAGATCCCAGTGTTGAGCCTGGTCAGATATGGAGGGGTTATCCAGAATTGAGAGCCAGGCAGTGCCGTTCACCCGGTGGTATTCTGCTCGCACCATGAATTCCGGGGTGATATTCCAACGCACACCGGCGGTGAGATCCTTTGCAAACCGGGTATATGCGGGACGATGGGAAGTCGCAGCGTACTCCTTTCCGTTGCGATCGTCCCTGTCAGTATAAAGGACGTCGTAGCGGACGAAGCCTTCCCACTCGGGCGTGAAACGGTACGCCCCCTGAAAGTAGTAGCTTTCTCCCGTAAAATGCATGTTGGGCCCTGTCATGAAGTCGTATTTCAAATTTCGCAGCGCGTATTCGGACGTGAGGCTCCAGCGTTCTGCATTATATTGGGCCGAGAAAACCAGGGGGATGAACCGAATCATACCCTCTGAGACCTTATCGCCGACAGCGGGTGAGAATCCCATATTCAGTTCTGTGGCGCTGACCGCAAGACGGAAACGCCCTCCGTCCAACTCGTAGTTTATCCGGCCTACATAGGACATATCGGGGGTAAGGTGACCTTGAAGTTGCGTCCCAAAAACTGCGGCTTCCGCCTCTAAACCTCGAACGAGAGGACGTACCGCCCCCCCCTGGAAGGAAATATCGCCCAGGTCAGAGCGGTATTCTCCGTATAGGTGCACCCCATCCGCAGCGAGCGCGAGCTTGCGCGTGCGGTCGAAATAGATCGACTGAGGCAGCAATATGCTTGGCCTTGTGAAGGGGACGTCGCGCGTGTCATTATAGAAACCAAGCGGATTTTTCATCCTGCCCAGCCGAATCCCTAGCTGACTGGATTCACCCGATAGAAAGGTGTAATCGATAAATCCGTAATCGAGGCGGAAGTTGCCGGGGCTTCCTTTTCCCGCCCATCGCGAAATCCCCTGTACCGAGATCTGCAGGTTGGAAAGAGGCCTCATGGAGGCGTTGATACCCAGTTCCCGGAAATCAAAGCTCCCGATGTCCGAACTGCTTTTTCCGAAAACATTATTTTCTGAACTCTTCAGCCAGGACTGACTGGCAAAACCGTGGATTTGCAGGTTCTGGGGCAGGTTCTGGGGGATCGGCAGTTTTTGCGCGTGCGCGATGTTAGTGCAAGCGATGACCGCAACGGCAACCCATCCGGCAGACTGAAGGAAACGGGCGAGGGCGCCGTTACTTGATCTGGAGCACATGGACTCTGCCATCTATTTTGGATTTGGGTAAATAGCCGATGGCTCCCGGCGTGCTGGCAACCTTGGCGAGCATTTCGTCGGTAGATGCCACAGTATCTGGGGCCTGGCCTGTCCCGGAAAAAACCAGTCTGTCCCAGGCCGAACGCAACTGATACGGAAAAACGTTGAGTTTTTCCTTCGAAAATGCAGCATGGAGCGGTGCATCATCTGGCATCACGAACACGCTAATGGCGCTCCCGTCTGGCCAAGCGTGGAGGCGCATCCCGAATATGGCGCGTAGCGAACTTTTGGATATCGTTTTTTCTGAAACGCTCGGGTTTGTTACAACCTCGTAGGGTTCATTCGCGCAGGCAGTGCGTGCGGCGAAAATCGAGCCGAACAACAGCCATAGCAGGAAGAAGGTACGGCCGATGATTATTCGGGTAGCCACAACCAGCTTTTTTGTGCCCATATAAACGTGGAACGCATGACCGCCGTTTTCCACGCATGGGGAGGGAGATTGAGTTGATGTCCCGGCGAAGGCTGCGCCAGGATAGGAGGTTTTTTCACGGCTTCGGGCTATTCCAGGGCCTCACCTTGCGTTGCTTCACATAACAATCCTTCACACGGTCGTTGCGTGATGGACGGCTGGACTTTTCCGCCATCCGTAACCAACTCCCAAAACTGTCTGTGGTTCCTATGCATTCTGTCCAGCATGTGGGGAAAGTCGGCGTAATAGGGACGGCGCAGACCGTGATGGTCGATGAGCGGACCGACGGGATCGAGGTGGAGTCCATACAACGACAACAATCGGTTCAGAGCGGGCTCCATCACCGAGAGCCAGTGGTTGATATTGTTGTCAACAGACATCCGGATAATGCCGACAGCAAGTGCGAGCATGGGGTGCGGAAAACGCCGTTTGACAGTGGGGCTCCACTTTTCGATATTGCGTCCGTTCTCCAAAGCATCGATCAGTTCATCTTTGCGCCGATTGAATCTTCGTATCACAACCAGGCGCGAAATTTCCCCGGTTTGTTTCCGCGGTAACCGTGCTGTGTTGAGAAGGGCAGGGTCAAAACGCATGTGCCGCTCGGTTGGGAATAGTTTGTTAAGATGCAGCGGATCGGGCAGTATCATGCGTGCAGTACCGACAAACACTCCGGATGGCCTGTGGCGCAAAAGAATGTGGGAAGAGTGGCGGTCGTAGTTATCGCTTTCCATTTCGTCTGGATAGCTGGATGCATCAAACCCGGGAGCGCGTTGCTCAATACAAAGAACCCGGTACCGTAGGTTGAATACCTCACGTAACAATTCGACGGAATTGACGTTGGTAATTTCGAAGTATTCGTGAAAAGCTGCGACCACGTCGTTCATCAGGATGGGTATGAGAATGTGATTGAAATCGACAGATTTTGAATGTTTCCCTGCAATCTGCCGTTCGTTGCACTTTGACGGTCAAGACTCGCCATCCCGGCACCAAAACGATGCAGATGGGAAACGTTTTAAGCGCAATGCGCCGTCCACGACTGATTTATTCATATATCGTCTCTGTCAAAAGGCGCTCATAGCTATTGGCGAACGAGAGAGATGGCAGCTCGAGCAATGTGAATGCCAGAATGCAAATGGCTTTCTTGCGTCTTTGTTATCAGAAAGCCAGTTATTCCGACCTGCGGACACTTCTTCTCCCCATCCGGCCCGTAGCATTAAAGCGTTTGGAACTTTAAATGATCCGGGCTTGTTTCAAATGTTGAGAAAGAGCGTATTTTCCACTTCAGGGAAGGGTTTTTCGCAGCCGAGCTTAACAGGGGGATTAAACGACAATGGGATGCTGAAGAATAGCTGTAAGATGTTACAGCTGGAACATTACAACCTGCCGTGCTCTTGAGAATGGTTATGATACGAACGTTGTAGTCTTCAATTTGCGGAAAAGGTTTCGCGGGCAAGAAACGTGACGCCCGGGGAATCAGGACAACTGAACGCAAATAGGCGCACTCGTGGCTGTGCCGTTACGCTTTTGGAGCGGGAGGTATCATGGGGTTAATCAAAGCAGCCGGACGTCCAATACACGACGGTTATGCCGTGCTGCTATAATTCAGTCACAGTCATTGAACGTTTCATGGCGCATGCGAGCAATGCGGATGAATCGTGTAGGGTGGTGCCCAGAAGAGGACTCGAACCTCCACAGTGTTGCCACCGCTAGGACCT
>DASSHJ010000215.1:0-6220 GCA_035692965.1 Nitrosospira sp.
GTAACGAACACCGTCGCAGTATATGACGCAGTGTTGAAAGTCGATACGCCGGAGGGTCCGGGCTGGCACCGCTATACCCATGATGGATACGGTCAGAAGGCTGACGGCTCTCCCTATGATGGCGCGGGAGTCGGACGGCTATGGCCGCTTCTGACGGGAGAGCGCGGACACTACGAACTCGCATCAGGCAACTCAGCTTATCCTTACATAAAAACAATGGAGGCATTTTCCAGCACCTGCTGCCTGTTGCCGGAACAGGTCTGGGACAGTGCCGATATTCCGGCCAAGCATATGTGGATTGGGCGTCCCACAGGCTCAGCCATGCCGCTGGTATGGTCCCACGCCGAATACATCAAACTGCTTCGGTCCGTCCACGACGGAATCGTGTTCGATCTGATACCAATTGTGCGGAAACGTTATATAGATGACCAGGTGGGTACCGATCTTGAAGTCTGGACTTTCAAGCAGAAGCTGAGTGATTTTCGTCCTTGGCGGCGCCTTCGCATAGAGGTTTACGGAGCGGCGCTGCTGCATTGGACAGAAAATAACTGGGAGACCGCCCATGATATAGAGCTTCCCGACGAGGGCTTGGGTGTTTTCGCGCATGAATTCGAGAAGGGGCGATTCGGTCATGCAACCGAACTGAAGTTCACATTTTACTGGCATCAACCCCAACGGTGGGAAGGCCGTGATTTCAGCCTGCAAGTCAACGCAGGGGAACCGCCGCAGGCGGTTCCAAAACCCGCGGAAGAAAAGCATGCGGACCTGAAAGAAGTATTTGAGCCTGCGCTGGACTGAGCAGCGAATACGGAAAAAAAGAGGTGACCCTATGAACAACACTGATGGACAGGTTCCCGGCCACAAGCGCTGGGTTGTGGCGGACGGGTATATTCCCCCGGACAGCACCGGCAGTACCCGGCCTCTCGTCAGCCATGACGCAATCTGTATTCTCAATTGCGCCAACAAGGATGCGCATATCACAGTGACCGTTTTTTTCAGCAATCGCGATCCCGCCGGTCCCTACTCCTTTAATGTCAGCGCGATGCGTACAAAGCATGTGCGCTTCAACGAGCTTTCTGATCCCGAGCCTATTCCCCACGGCACTGACTACGCCAGCGTGATCGAATCGGACATTCCCGTCATTGTCCAGCACACCCGCCTGGATTCGCGCCAAGCCGCTCTTGCCCTGATGACCACGATAGCCTATCCGGCATGACCTGCAGCTGATGAAACATCCCACAGCCATTATTTTCAGCTGCGATCTCGCTGTGCTGCCCGTTGAGTTGCCGCATTGCGGGGAGCATATCGTTGGCAGTGACCAGGCCTGGGTGACGTTGCGCGCGGACCGGCAGGACCAGCTTAAAAAGGCACACGATGCTCCGTTTTTGCTATGTGTGGTTTTACCGTATCCCCGCTGATGAAGTTGGAACACCGGTCCGTGAGAAGGGAAATCTCATCTATTCGTTTTTTAATTCGGATGGACGAGAGGAGGGATAGGGAATCACTGCTTCGGCGCGCGGTTTGCCCCTTTACTATACTGAGTGGACTCCTCTTCCAATCCACACGATTCCATGCATGACGATTCCTATGCACCGCGTTCGCAATCAAGACGAGGCTCCAGGCGCCTCAAACGCGTCTCGATGCGTACAGGCTCTACAGCTGCTCGGATTGGACGAGCAGCACTATATCTGTACCGGCGATACCCCTCGATGTTTCCCTCAACCTCGCGCCTCAGTCGGCTATTGCTCTGGACATTCAGTTCAAACAACGGCGGGCCGCGCTCCAGGTCAGCGAAGCATGAACCCTCACAGGCCGAAACAAGATGGCAGACATTCGACCAGCGGCCTGTCGCCCCTCTAGTGCGATGCGCCGGCTCACACGGCTGACACTTCTGGGCGGGCTGACTTTCGCCTCGGCCATATGCCCGGCCGAGACCCTCCATGCGCCCTTAAATTATTTCATGCACAGTTTTGGGCCGGCAGCCCGCCCCACTATGTATCTTGGCTGGGTGCTTGCAGGAATATCAGTCGCCGTCGGCTTCATTATCGCATTTTTGTTGATCATGGCGGTTCGCCGCCAGCGACCTACAGCCGGGGAGCGTGAGATTGGGCGGGAAGACGAAGGGATGCAGTGGATCTATATGGGGACGGGAATCTCCACGTGCGTGCTTACGGCACTGGTCGTTTATTCCATGATGGTGTTGAATGCGGTCGCGAAACCGCCGGAAGCTCCGGCAGTTACCGTAACGGTGACGGCTTACGATTGGTGGTGGAAAGTCGAGTATGACCACCCTGATCCCGCCCAGCATATCGTCACCGCCAATGAAATTCGCATCCCTGTGGGACAACCGGTACTGGTCAAGCTGAAAAGCGCCGATGTCATCCATGGTTTCTGGGTGCCGACGCTCGCAGGGAAAACCCAGGCAATTCCGGGTCTCGTAAATCAGCAGTGGATCCAGGCAGACATTCCGGGGCGTTACACCGGGCAATGCACCCAGTATTGCGGCGCGGCCCACGCACGCATGGGGTTTGAGGTCATCGCGGAAGCGGCGGCCGATTTCGAGAAGTGGCGTGAAGCCCAGCGTCAGCCGGCTTCATCAGGTGTAGCGGTGAGCGAAGACTCTGGCTATAAATTGTTTATGGATCGGTGCGCGGGTTGCCACGCGATCAAGGGAACGGATGCGGCGGGACCTCATGCGCCGGACCTCACCCACTTGAATTCCCGAAAGCGGCTGGCGGCAGGTTTGCTGACCAATACGCCGGACAACTTGATGGATTGGGTCACCCGCGCCCAGCAGCTCAAGCCCGGCTCGCGGATGCCCAGCATATATCTGTCCGAAGCCGAGGGCGAGGCGCTCTCGGCATTTCTATCGAAACTGGATTAGAACGTTACTGGAATAGCGATGGCAAGTGCCGATATTACCCCGCCCAGAATCGATGATGATTTTCCCGCCCGATTGCCAGAGACGGGCCGTGCGCCGCAGGGATCGGATATCGAGCGCAAGCTGGCCGCGACGTGGGAATCTCAGCCCGGCTGGCGCGGATGGCTCTCGACCGTGGATCACAAAGCCGTCGGGCTCCGCTATATCGTTACGTCCTTCGTTTTCCTGGTCATCGGGGGGATCGAGGCGCTCATCATACGAATTCAGCTTGCTCAGCCCGATCAGTCGGTCCTAACCCCCGAGCAATACAATCAGCTTTTCACCATGCACGGCGTGACGATGATTTTCCTTTACTCACTGCCGATATTGTCCGGATTTTCGAATTACCTCTGGCCCTTGCTGCTGGGCTCGCGCGACATGGCCTTTCCCCGCCTCAACGCGTTTTCCTACTGGATATTCCTGTTTGCCGGCATTTTCATGTACGCCAGCTTTCCCATCGGCCAAGCGCCCAACGGAGGATGGTTCAATTATGTCCCTTTCTCTGGGCCGATGTATAACACAGGACCGAACATCGATGTCTTTGCGCTTGGCATGGTCCTGCTGGGCATATCCACGTCAGTGGGATCGGCAAATTTTGTCGTGACGCTGTTCAGGATGCGGGCGCCGGGAATGACGATAAATCGGGTGCCGATCCTGGTGTGGGGAACGCTTACCGCTTCCGTCGCCAATCTTCTCGTGGTTCCTTCGGTCAGCCTGGCTTTCTTCCTCCTGTGGCTCGATCGGCAGATCGGGACGTATTTCTTTGACGTAGCCAATGGCGGTAAGCCACTGCTTTGGCAGCATCTGTTCTGGATCTTCGGCCATCCCTGGGTCTATGCCGTTGTGCTCCCCGCGATGGGAATCGTCTCGGATGCCCTGCCGACCTTCTGCCGCCGCCCCTTGGTCGGTTACACCGCCATGGCCCTCGCGACCATGGCTACCATGCTGATCGGCATGGAGGTCTGGATACATCACATGTTTGCGACGGGATTGCCAACGGTTGCGCTGTCGATATTTGGCGCCGCCAGCATGGCGATAACGATCCCGAGTTCTGTCGCAGTATTCTCCTGGATTGCAACCATCTGGCTCGGACGGCCCGTTTTTAAAACGCCGTTTTTATTTTTTGCCGGCTTCGTGATGCTTTTCGTAATCGGCGGCTTATCGGGAGTGATGACCGCCGCGGTGCCACTGGATTGGCAGCTTAACGAGACATATTTTATCGTTGCTCACCTGCACTATGTTCTGATCGGCATCAATGTGTTTCCGGTCGTCGGGGGCATCTACTACTGGTTTCCGAAATTTACGGGGCGCATGATGGACGAAAAGATGGGGAAATGGAGCTTTTGGGTGATGTTCATCGGCTTTAACGTCGGGTTTTTCCCCATGCACTGGGCGGGCCTGCTCGGAATGCCCCGCCGCATCTACACCTATTCCTCCAGGATGGGGTGGGACAGCGTCAATATGATCACCACGATCGGCTCTTTCGCATTCGCAGTGGGCGTCCTGATCTTTCTGGTGAACGTCGCTGTCAGCCTCAAGCGTGGCGCCCGAGCGAGCGAGAATCCGTGGGATGCCGCAACGCTGGAGTGGGCGACATCATCGCCTCCCCCACCCTACAACTTTGCCGTTATTCCCACCGTGGCAAGCCGACATCCTTTATGGGAGGATCGACTGAACGAGGGCGGAGCGCGCTCGAATTTGACTGAAGGCATGCTGCTTGCCGATGGACGGGAGACGGTCAGTACCTCTCCGATCGACGCGAGACCTATGGCCATTTTCAAGATGCCGGAAGATTCCTACACGCCGTTTTTTCTTGGCCTGTTCATTTCCCTGGTTTTTGTCGGCCTGCTTTTGCATTGGTGGCTGTTCACAGCCGCAAGTGCTACGGCAGGAGCCATCGCGCTGGCAACATGGCTGTGGCCAAGGGAAGAGCTTGCACAGCGGGCAACAACGCAGGGAGCTACCCATGGCTGAACCTGTTCATCTGACATACGAGCGGCTGCCTGTCGGAAGCGCCGGTAAAATTTCCGGCGGCTGGTGGGGCGTGGTGACATTGATCGTCACCGAAGCGTGCCTGTTTGGCTATTTGTTATTCTGCTTTTTCTACCTGAATTCTCAATCCGAGCAGGAATGGCCGCCCGATGGTCTGCCCGGCCTGCTCATCCCAGGCATAAATACCGTCATTCTGCTGTCGAGTAGCGTCTGTGTCTGGGTCGCTGAACGCGGCATCCACCAGGACCGGGCGGCCTGGACGATCCTCGGTCTCGTCGCTGCGCTCGTGCTCGGCACCTGTTTCGTCGCAATCCAGCTCATCGAGTGGAGCAACAAACCTTATGGCATGACGACCGACTTGTATGGATCGCTCTACTTTACGATAACGGGTTTCCACATGGCCCATGTCGTCATTGGATTGGCCGTACTGTTACTCCTGCTCGTATGGGCGGGATTGGGTTATTTCGACAGCAAACGTTATGCGGCAATGACGATTGGCGGAGCCTACTGGCACTTCGTGGATGTTGTCTGGCTGTTCGTCTTTTCCAGCCTTTACCTGTTCCCTTATATTTAGGAAGTTGCGGAATGGACTTTGCCACGAACCAGGACAACCCGGAAACGAATAGCTCCCGACGACATCGCTCGCCTCGCCACAACTCCTTGCTCAAGGTGCTCGTCGCGCTATTTGGCGCTCCGGTTGCGTGGCTCGCTCAAATGTCCCTAAGTGAACCGATTGCAGCTTATACGTGCTACCCCCAGCAGGTGCCCCTCTCGGCCCCGCTTTGGGTTGAACTACCTGCCATTCTCGCCGCGATCAGCCTGGCCTGCCTCGCGGCTGGGTTATTCTCGGCATATGTTGCCTGGATCTTCTGGCGGCAATCAGCTGTCACGGGCATGACGATCAATCAAGGAAATGATAGTCAGGGCGCTGTGATCGACGGCGGGCAGAACCGTTTTTTGGCAATGCTCGGACTGATGTCGAGCAGCCTGTTCGTCATTGCCATTCTGTTTACCTGTTTCGCAGTTTTTCTTGTATCGCCTTGCAGCGCCTGGACTTGATGAGATTGAAAGCGGCCTGGTTCGTAGGGTATTGGGAGTGCTGCTATGGATTCGATTGGCGGAGGATGGAAAGCTTTACATAATTCATGGGCTGTCCTGCTCATACTCGCAGCAAACGCTCAGGCTGCGCAGGAAAACCTTGTAGCAGATAACCTTGTTGCCCGTGGCGCATATCTTGCGAAAGCCGCAGATTGCGCCGGGTGTCATACGGCCGGTCGAGGGCATCCGTCATATGCCGGGGGCTTGGCC
>DASSHJ010000216.1:0-10354 GCA_035692965.1 Nitrosospira sp.
GATCTGGCCAAACAGATAGCCGTAACCGACGAGGAGGCTGAAAAATATTTCGACGAGCATCGGGCCGAGTTCGAACAGGCGGAGGAGCGGCGGGCAAGCCATATTCTGATAAATGCTCCTGAAAGCGCGCCCGAGGCGGAGAAGTCGGCTGCACGGACAAAGGCGCAGCAGTTGCTTACGCAAATAAGACAAGCGCCGCAGAATTTTGAAAAACTTGCCGGGGAGCATTCACAGGATTCGGGCACCGCGCAGAAAGGCGGCGATCTCGGATTTTTTTCCCGTAATATGATGGTCAAGTCGTTTGAGGATGCTGTTTTCCAAATGAAATTGAACGAGATCAGTGATGTGGTCGAGAGCAATTTCGGATTTCACATTATCAAGCTCACGGGGATAAAGGCGGGAAAACCGGTGAGCTTCGGCGAAGTGAAAGGGCAGGTGGAGGAGGAGATCAGGAAACAAAAAGCGCGGAAGCTCTTTGACGAGATGTCGGAAGGTTTCAGCAATACGGTTTACGAACAGAGCGACAGCCTCAAGCCGGCTGCTGAAAAGTTTCACCTGGCTGTTCAAAAGAGCGGCTGGATAGGAAAAAACAGCGGTTTTCCGCCTTACTTCAGTAATGCAAAATTGCTGCAGGCCGTATTTTCGGATGATGCGATCAAGAATAAGCATAATACGGAAGCGATCGAGGTTGCTCCGAACACGCTTGTCTCAGCAAGGGTATTGGAACATCGGCCAGCTTCGACACCCTCTCTCGACGAACTGAAGGACAAGATCAAGGCGCTGGTTGCACGACAGGAAGCAACCAGCGCCGCAGTGGGCGAGGGTAAGGACAAGCTCGCGCAGCTTCGCGAAAACAAGAACCCCGCCGTTTCCTGGAGCTCTCCCCAGCAGGTTTCCAGGCGCGAGCCGCAAGGCCTCGATATGGGAACGCTTCGAGCCGTCTTTGCCGCGGATACGAGCCGGTTACCAGCTTTTGCAGGGCTACCGAACCCGGAAGGAGGGTTTACCCTCGTTCGAGTGACCAAGGTTATCGAACCTGCTCTCCCGGATGAGGCTACCCGCAAGCTTTTTGGAAGGCAACTGCACCAGGTGCTCACCGAGGAAGAACTTGCATCTTATCTCGGAGGCATCAGGAAGAGATATGACGTAACCGTGAAACCGGAAAACCTGGACAAGAAATGAAGTGACGCTATGGCAGCAGCCCGAACAGCAGTAATTAGATAAATAAGTCGGTTCAGGGCTCGATGATGTCGAATGCAACAGTATTGAATCCTGCATCCACATAAGTTATTTCACCGGTGATCCCGCTTGCAAGATCGCTGCATAGAAAAGCGGCGGTATTTCCTACTTCCAAGATCGACACATTCCGGCGCAGTGGGGCAACCTTCTCGGTATAGCCGAGCAATTTTCCGAAGTTGGCGATTCCAGCAGCGGCCAGAGTTTTAATGGGACCTGCGGAAATCGCGTTCACCCGAATCCCCTGGGGACCGAGGCTCGATGCCATGAATCGTACGTTTGCCTCAAGACTCGCTTTAGCCAGACCCATTACATTGTAATTGGGCATGACTCGAACCGCGCCGAGATATGTAAGAGTCAGGAGCGACCCATTGCGGCCTTGCATCATCGGGACGCCCGCTTTTGCCAAAGCAGCAAAGCTGTAGGAACTGATATCGTGCGCAACGCGAAATGCCTCACGATTGATGCTCTCCAGGAAATCCCCGCTCAACGCCTCACGCGGCGCATAGGCAACCGAATGGACAATCCCGTCGAGCCCGTCCCAATGCTTTCCCAAATCATCGAAACAGCGCTCGATCTCGGCGTCACTCGAAACGTCGCATGGGAACAGGAGTGTACTTCCGAATTCCTCCGCTGTTTTTGCAACGCGCTCCCGAATACCTTCTCCCTGATAGGTAAAGGCCAGTTCAGCGCCTTCCCGGTGCATCGCCTTTGCAATGCCGTAAGCGATGGAACGGTTGCTGAGCAAACCGGTGATAAGGATGCGCTTGCCGGCAAGAAAACCCATGCGGACTCCTTTAGAAGTAAACTCGTGATTATAGCTACAAGTAAGGGGCTAATAAAATCGCAAACATTCGATAGCGGAGGGTGGAACCTCGATACGAACCGTTACTCCAAATGCTTCCAGCCCTCCAATACACTTTGCGGCTCAAAACATCCGGTCTCTGAAGCGGTTCACTGATATCTTGTTCTTTCCTCTTCTTTAATGACGCGTCTGTTTCAATATCTATTGATGTTGCCGGTGGTTCTGCTGAACGCCTGTAGCGGCAATCCGTGGAACAATCCCTATCCCGCTGCCGAAGCCGGGAAAAATATTCTCTATAGCGCATTTTCGGAGCGTCCGAAGCACCTGGACCCCGTGCAATCATACAGTTCGAACGAGATTCAGTTCACGGCACAGATATACGAGCCTCCATTGCAATATCACTATTTCAAGCGGCCATACGAGTTGATTCCGCTTGCCGCGGCAAAACTGCCGGTCACCCAATATTTTGACAAAAGGGGAAACCGCTTGCCGGACAACGTTGACTCCGCCCAGATTGCCTACACGATATACGAGATCACCATAAAACCCGGCATCCGCTATCAGCCTCATCCAGCCTTTGCAAAAGACGAGCAGGGCAACTTTCTCTATCATCGTCTTGATGCAGCCGACCTGGCAAAGATCTTCAAGCTGGGCGATTTTCCCCGCACCGCGACCCGGGAGCTGCATGCGGAAGATTACGTTTTCCAGATTAAGCGGCTCGCCCATCCACGGCTGCACTCGCCGATTTTCGGTTTGATGTCGGACTATATCGTGGGCCTCCGGGACTATTCAACACTTTTGCAGACCGCTGCGGTCGGTCTGGTACAGGAAAGTGGCGATGCCTACCTGGATTTGAACAGGTATGCGCTGGAGGGTGCGGAGGTCGTTGATCAGTATACCTATCGCGTCAAAATCAAAGGCAAGTACCCCCAGTTCATGTATTGGCTGGCTATGCCATTTTTTGCACCGATTCCCTGGGAGGCTGAGCGGTTTTACAGCCAGAAGGGACTGGCCAGCAAAAACATCAGCCTCGACTGGTATCCCTTGGGTACGGGTCCCTACATGCTGACGGAAAACAACCCCAATCGGATAATGGTTCTTGAGAAGAATCCGAATTTCCATGGAGAGACTTACCCGGCCGAAGGAATGCCAGGTGACGCGAAGGCCGGGTTTCTCGATGATGCCGGCAAGCCTTTGCCGTTCATTGATAAGGTCGTATTCAGCCGGGAGAGAGAAAGTATTCCGCGCTGGAACAAGTTTCTTCAGGGTTACTACGATGCCTCCAGCATTGGTTCAGACAGCTTCGATCAGGCAGTACAACTCACCGGTCAAGGTGAAGCCACAGTAACGGAAGCGATGCAGGAACAGGGCATCCGCCTGGAAACCACAGTAGCGGCGTCTACCAGCTACATGGGTTTCAACATGTTGGATCCTGTGGTGGGCGGCGTGGGCAAGCGGGGACGAGAAGCTGCCCGGAAGCTACGCCAGGCAATTTCCATAGCCGTGGATTACGAAGAATATGTCTCGATTTTCGCCAATGGAAGAGGAGTGCCTGCTCAGGGCCCCATACCGCCTGGAATTTTCGGGCACCGAGAGGGCAAGGAAGGAATAAACCCTGTCATTTACGACTGGGTAAACGATCATGCACAGCGAAAACCGATAGATGCGGCCAAAGCCTTGCTGGCGGAGGCCGGATACCCGGGCGGCGTTGACGCAAAGACGGGAGCGCTCCTGGTGCTGTATTTCGACGTGACCTCACGGGGGGCCGAGGACAAACCCAGCCTCGACTGGATGCGTAAACAATTTCAGAAGCTCAACATTCAGCTGGTCGTCCGGAGCACTGACTATAACCGGTTCCAGGACAAGATACGCAAGGGGAACGCCCAGATTTTCGAGTGGGGGTGGAATGCGGACTACCCCGATCCCGAGAACATGCTTTTTTTATTGCATGGCCCACAGCGCAAGGCCGGTCACGAAGGTGAAAACGCCAGCAACTATTCCAACCCGGAATATGACGCGTTATTCGACCAGATGAAAAATATGGAAAATGGCCCGGAACGCCAGCGCATCATTGACCGGATGGTAAATATCCTCCGCCATGATGCGCCATGGTTGTTTGGATACCACCCCAAGGATTACGGCCTCTATCACGCATGGTATGACAACGTCAAACCAAACAGGATGTCCAATAACAGCATGAAATATTTCCGGATCGATGCCGACTTGCGGGAGCAGAAGCGCCGCGACTGGAACAGCCCCGTTCTATGGCCCGTGGCGATCGGCTTGATCCTGTTGGCCGCCATACTGATCCCTGCTATCCATGCCTACCGCCGCAAGGAAAGGGGAGCCGCTCTGGAAAGCCGTAACTTGAACAACGGCGCAGCGGCTCAAGGGATAGCCGGTTCGTAATGCCTCGTGACGACACTGCTATTCTGCCTCTCACCCATCTGGGGAATTTTGCCCGCCTGTTACCGATCGGTTGCTTGAATGCTTAACTATATCCTCCGGCGGATGCTATATGCCATCCCTATCCTGATCGGAGTGAATCTGATTACGTTTACGCTGTTTTTTGTCGTAAACACGCCTGATGACATGGCGCGCATGCAGCTGGGCGTCAAGCGCGTTACCCCTGCCGCGATTGCAAAATGGAAGCAGGAGCGCGGCTACGACAAGCCGCTCATGTTTAACGCCTCCGAAACCGGCATTGCCAAACTTACCGAAACCATCTTCTTTGAGAAATCTGTCTCCATGTTTGCATTCCGCTTCGGGCAATCCGACGATGGGCGCGATATTGCGCGCGAGATCAGGACGCGTATGATGCCGAGCCTGGCGATTGCGCTTCCGGTATTTGCGCTGGGGCTATGCGTTTATGTTGCGTTCGCGCTGGTTATGGTTTTTTTTCGCGCAACCTACGTGGATTTCTGGGGCGTCGTGATCTGTGTCGCCCTGATGTCGATCTCCAGCCTGTTTTACATCATCGGTGGTCAGTTTCTTATTAGCAAGCTGTGGCACCTGGTGCCGATCTCGGGATATGGAGAAGGGCTGGACACCGCCAAATTCCTTGTCTTGCCGGTCGTTGTCGGGGTAATCAGCGGCATGGGAGCCAATACGCGCTGGTACCGTACTATTTTTCTTGAGGAGATGGGGAAAGATTACGTGCGGACGGCACGCGCCAAAGGCTTGCCCGAAAGGCTCGTGCTATTCAGGCATGTGCTCAAGAATGCGATGATTCCCATACTTACCGGAGTGGTCGTCGTCATTCCTTTGTTATTTTTGGGCAGTCTTCTGGCGGAATCCTTTTTCGGCATCCCGGGATTGGGCAGTTATACGATCGACGCGATCAGTTCCCAGGATTTTGCTATCGTGCGTGCGATGGTTTTCCTGGGGTCTCTGCTCTACATCGTGGGCCTGATACTCACCGACATGTCCTATACGCTGGTTGATCCCAGGATCAGGCTCGAGTAATCGTCAAAAATATTATGCCGTTCACACCTGTAATCTTCTGGACAGACGCGCTCGTCTATTTGCTTGCTCTCGTCATTGCCGTCTTCGTATGGCAAGTGCGGCGCAATGAACATCTTCTGGTGCCATGGCGCCGCGTGGGCCAGAGCGCAAGCGGCATGGCTGCATTGACCGCGCTGCTTTTTTTTGTGGTGGTCGGGCTCCTGGATACCGTACACGTGCGTTTCCCAGTCAACGACGGGGCTGGGGTTGAAAAAACCTATAGCGCTGAAGTGCTGAGCCTGCTCGATGTGATCGCGACGCCGTTGCGAACCCGGGTCGAAAAAACCTATTCCGCGCCTTTTGCCGCGCACCTGTATGCCAAAGAGAACATAGAGCTACCGGATGGCGCCCAGGCCCGGGACTTTCCTCGCCTCAAGTTTGGCGGAGTCCATCTTGCCGATCCGAAAGCACAGCGGTCAGAAGACATTATCTCGCGGGCGCTCAAGGGGAGCGGGATCGGCCTTCTCGTCTGGTGCATGATTGTGGCTGCGCTGACGATGGGGTTGGCGCATCGCGCCGGACGGCCATTTGGAAGCACGTGGGCGGCCATGTGGCGCGGTACAACGGGTATACGGTGGAACGCTATACTTGTTACGCTTTTATTAATGCTGCTACTCTGGGGGGCTGCGCTCGCGCTATGCAGCTATTACCACATTCTTGGCACGGATAAGGTAGGTCAGGACGTATTTTACCTGTCGCTGAAAAGCATACGGACCGGGTTGGTAATCGGAACGCTCACCACGCTGATGATGCTTCCGTTCGCGCTATTTCTAGGGATCACTGCCGGATACTTCCAGGGCTGGGTGGACGACGTGATCCAGTATCTTTATACGACGCTGAGTTCAATTCCAAGCGTTCTGCTTATTGCGGCGGCTGTGCTGATGATGCAGGTATATATGGAAACGCATCCCGAGCTTTTCGAGACCATTGCTGCGCGCGCGGATCTGCGCCTGCTGTTTCTTTGCATCATACTCGGCGTCACCAGTTGGACCGGCCTGTGCCGCCTGCTGCGCGGCGAGACCCTGAAGTTGCGGGAGATGGAGTATATACAGGCCGCTCATGCGTTTGGCGTGGGGCACTGGCGCATTATTTCCCGCCACATTTTGCCCAATGTCATGCATATCGTGTTGATCACGACGGTCATGGACTTCAGCGGGCTTGTCCTGGCTGAAGCGGTGCTTTCCTATGTGGGGGTAGGCGTCGACCCCTCGATGATCAGTTTCGGAACGATGATCAACGCAGCTCGCCTGGAAATGGCTCGTGAGCCTATGGTCTGGTGGTCTTTGCTCTCCGCATTCAGTTTCATGTTTACCCTGGTGCTGAGCGCCAACCTGTTTGCGGATGCCGTACAAAATGCTTTCGATCCGAGGATTATGATAATTTCGCCGAAAGCCGCGATAAAAGACAGTGCAAGCCGGGGGGGTGAACATTCTCCTGCCATATCTCACCAGTAGTGTCTCGCTTATCCTATGCATCCCTTACTGCAAGTCGACAACCTCACGACCGTTATTCATACCGCTACCGGGCTGGCATGGCCCGTTGACGGGCTCTCCCTGAAAATCGAGAAGGGTGAAACCTTTGCGCTGCTCGGGGAATCCGGCTGCGGCAAATCCATCACTGCGCTGTCCATCATGCGGCTTTTGCCGGAGGCAGGTGCAATTGCTGCGGGTTCCGTCTGTCTTGATGGTCAGGATCTGCTTCTGCTCCCCGAAACATCCATGCGCGACGTTCGCGGACGTCGTATCAGCATGATCTTTCAGGAACCCATGCTGAGCCTGAACCCGGTGATGACCGTCGCGGAGCAGATCGGGGAAGTATTGCAGAGACATTTTGGTTTAGGGGGAACGGTTGCGCGAGAGCGTATCCTTGAAATATTGAATCAGGTGGGAATACCGGATGCGGCGCGTCGCATGGATGAGTATCCCTTCCAGTTTTCAGGGGGGATGAAGCAGCGGATGATGATTGCAATGGCGCTGGCAGGAGAGCCCGAATTGCTGATTGCTGATGAACCTACCACCGCGCTGGATGTCACCATCCAGGCCCAGGTACTGGATCTGATGCGCAGCCTGCAGCAGCGCAACGGCATGTCCATCCTGCTCATCACGCATGATCTCGCTGTCGCGGCGGAAACGGCCGACCGGATAGGAATCATGTACGCAGGCGAAATTGTAGAGACCGCTCCCCGTGACGTTTTTTTCCGCGGCCCTGCTCACCCCTACTCAAGGAAGCTGCTTGCGTCAGTGCCCGGAAGGGATCGGCGCGGCGCCGGAACGCGGCTGTCGGCAATTCCTGGAAACGTCCCTTCGCCGTCGCATAAATTCTCGGGCTGCCGATTCGCTGACCGCTGCGACCGCGCCTGGGCCCTGTGCCTCGAAGCTGCCCCGGGCTGGTCAGCTGTAGGCGATGGACAGCAAGCCCGATGCCACCTGCTTGAACATGATTCAAGCAGTTTCGCTCTCTTGCCTTCGAGAAATGAAAAGGGTGAGATGCAGGCACGGAATTCTGGAACTGCTGCTGAGGCAGGGTCGAAGGTAACGGTTCTCCATCGGCCGGTCACAGCACCCGAGCCAGATTTGTTGGCCGTCACCGATCTTAAAGTCCACTTCCCGATATACAAGGGCCTGATCAAGAAAGCAGTGGGTGCGGTCAAGGCAGTCGATGGCGTTTCGCTATCCCTTCGCCGCGGCCGAACATTGGCGCTTGTAGGAGAGTCGGGTTGCGGCAAGACAACCGTAGGCAAGGGGATTCTGCAACTCATTCCGGTCAGTGGAGGCAGCGTCAAGTACAACGGAATCGAGTTGGTCGGACTGGAAAGCAAACGTTTGCGCGAGCTGCGCGCGGAATTTCAGCTCGTCTTCCAGGATCCATATTCATCCCTCAATCCCCGGATGAGAATCATGGAAGTTATCCGGGAAGGCATGAATGCGTTAAACGTTAAAAACCATGGCAAAGAGCATTCCGGCAACAGGCAATCGGACGGGTCGGGGGGCGAGGTGGATCGCTTGTTGGAGAGCGTCGGACTGCGTCCGGAAGCCAAGTGGCGTTACCCTCACGAATTTTCAGGGGGACAGCGGCAACGCATTGCCATTGCCCGCGCCTTGGCGGTACGCCCAAAGCTGATCGTCTGCGATGAGCCCACCAGCGCGCTCGACGTATCGGTGCAGGCCCAGATCCTGAATTTGCTAGGGGATTTGCAGGACAGTCTGGAGCTGGCCTATCTCTTCATTACGCACAACATCTCGGTAGTGGAATACATTGCGGATGAGGTAGCGGTCATGTATCTCGGAAGAATCGTTGAATCCGGAAGCGTGGATGAAGTGTTGAACAGTCCCAAGCATCCTTATACCCAGGCATTGCTGTCCGCGGTCCCGGTCATCGAACCCGAATCGAAAAGGCACATCATCCGGCTTCAAGGTGATCTTCCATCCCCCAGTAACCCGCCGTCCGGGTGTCACTTTCATCCCCGCTGCCCGCATGCAATGCCAATTTGCCGTGAAGTCTATCCGGCAACCAGCAGGTTCAGCCCAACACATCAGACGCACTGCCACCTCTATCCCCAGGACAAAGTCGCTAAGGGCAATCACGCACAGGAGTATGTTTATGACGGTCGGTAAGGAGGTGGCGAGACGACGCACATTTGCCATCATATCTCACCCGGATGCGGGTAAAACCACGCTTACGGAGAAACTTCTGTTGTTTGCCGGTGCGATTCACATCGCGGGTAGCGTCAAGGCAAGAAAGGCGAGCCGCCATGCGACCTCGGACTGGATGGAAATCGAGAAGCAGCGGGGCATTTCCGTTGCCAGCTCGGTAATGCAGATGGAATATGAGGGTTGTGTTATCAACCTGCTGGATACGCCCGGCCACCAGGACTTTTCGGAAGATACCTATCGCGTCCTGACCGCGGTGGATGCTGCGTTGATGGTAATCGATGCTGCCAATGGCGTCGAGGCGCAGACCCTGCGCCTGCTCGACGTCTGCCGCGCGCGCAACACGCCCATTCTGACCTTCATCAATAAAATGGACAGGGAGGTGCGTGAACCCCTTGATCTTATCGATGAGATCGAACGAACCTTGCGCATGAGCGCCGTTCCTTTTACCTGGCCCATGGGCATGGGCCGGAGGTTCAGGGGCGTATTTGACCTTCAGCGGGACCGCATGCGTGTTTTCCAGCCAGGGGAAGATAAATTAAATGACGATACCGAAGTAATTGAAGGGCTCGATAATCCGGTCATTGATGCCCGCTTTCCGGATCTGGCTGAAGCCACTCGCCAGGAAATTGAATTGATACGTGGTGCCTCCTCCGCATTCGACCGTGCGGAGTTCCTCTCCGGCAAGCAGACTCCTGTATTCTTCGGCTCGGCGATAAACAACTTCGGGATACGCGAGGTTCTTGACGCGTTGGTCGAGCTTGCGCCGCCCCCACGATCGCGCAGCGCTTTTCAACGCCAGGTGCAACCTGGCGAAACCCGATTTTCCGGAGTGGTTTTCAAGATACAGGCCAATATGAATCCGGCGCATCGGGACCGTATTGCTTTTGTACGAGTCTGCTCTGGAAGATTCGAGCGCGGCATGAATCTGAGAGTGGCGCGCAACGGAAAGGACTTACGCACAAACTCGGTCGTATCGTTTTTATCCCAGCGGCGCGAGTTGCTGGAGACCGCTTATCCCGGCGATATCATCGGGATTCCAAACCATGGAACGCTGCAACTTGGAGATACGCTCACGGAGGGTGAATGCCTTCAATTTACAGGCTTGCCTTTTTTCGCACCGGAAATTTTCCAGACGGTTGAAATCGCCGATCCCATG